>JAOUFU010000555.1 GCA_029858035.1 Phycisphaerae bacterium | reverse complement strand
AATGCCGCAGATACCATTATCAAACTACTATAAGAAAATACTCTTAGCTTATTTTTTTACAAAAGAAATTCATGTGGGGAATTTTCAATTCACAAAATAGTCTGGCGCGTACCTAAGAGCACATAAACCATCGAAGCGTTGCTAAATCCTCAAAGACACTGTGAGTTTAGGTTTCATTGTCTCGTTCTGCAACGTTGTCAAAGGTTGATGGCGTTTGTAAGTCACCAAGAATTTCTTTTAGACTGTGCCGGGCCAGGGCATCTCGCTGGGCTTGAGTTATCTGCTTCAGAGCCTCCGGTTGTTCCGTTGGTGATTGCGCAAAACTCACTTCAGCCACGGCTGCGGCAATTTCGGATAATTTGATATTTGCGGGTTCCTGTGCCGGAACGAAGCCGAGCTTTGGTTCGGAGGTCTTCATAATAATCCCGCTGTCAACGAGGTGGTCGAGCAACTTTTCACCGAATTCGGCAGGTATACTTAGTTTGCTGCATATGACCTCGGGCGAAACCGGGGCCTGGTTTTTCTGGAAAGCAGCCCCTATCTCCCTCGCAATATTCATAGCTGTCAGGTCATTGGCTATGAAATAGACATCAGTTTTTTTGGCAGCGGAGATCTCAGCAGCGTCAAGGCTCTTTAAGTGTTGGGTGGTAAATGTCAGTTGCAGCCCGAAAAGCACGATGAGCCAGGTAATATAAATCCATAAGACGCCCAGAGGAATAAGCCCCAAAACACCGTAGACCTTACTGTAGGGTATGAATTCAGTAACGTATTGTCCAAATCCCCACTTTGCAACGCTCCAAACCAGAGCGGCCACTGCGGCACCCCAGATTGCAGCTCTTTTCTGAACTTTCGTGTTGGGAAGAATGAAATACAGCAGAAAGAATGCAAACGTTGCAATGATATAAGACAAAACCACAGGCGTAATATTTGTCAGAATGGTTTCCTGTATTTGTCCCAGAGCGGCATATCTTTTTGTGGCGTAAGCACCCAGGCCCAGAAGCAGGGGGCCAAGAGTCAAAAGGGCCCAATAGTTAATCACTCGATGCAGGAAGCTCCTGCCCTTTGCTACATGCCAGATATTATTAAACGCCCGTTCGATTATTGACAGCAGGGATAGCGCCACCCATGTCACGATGACTACGCTGATAATTGTAATCGTGCCCTGGCCGGCTCTTGTGAAGAAATTCGCGACCACCCTGTCGAGGTGTTCGGTAAGCCTGATGGTCTGCTCGGTGTTCTGGGGATCGGGATACTTAATGTTCGACAGATGTGCCTGATTGTAGATAAAGCTTTT
The DNA here is from genome assembly GCA_029858035.1 of Phycisphaerae bacterium. Lineage (GTDB taxonomy): Bacteria > Planctomycetota > Phycisphaerae > Sedimentisphaerales > Anaerobacaceae > CS2-K091. The sequence continues at coordinate 1,696 of JAOUFU010000555.1, read as the reverse complement.
CATTTTCTCGCCGACTTCACTGTAATCGGGAGATAACTGGAATACCCAGAGCATTACAATAAATAAGGGCACAATTCCGAAGATTGTATGATACGACAGAGCGGCGGCCTGCTGGCCCGCACGGTTTATCTTCAGCAGCCGGGCACAGTGCGACCATAGTTTAATTTGAAAGACCACGAAGCGGCCGGCTTTGCCAAGCTGGGCGGTGGGTGTGGACAAGAGCTTCGTTAACATCTTTGGCCCTTTCTAATTTAGCCGGACTCTCAAATGTACATCTTTTGTGCAATCCCTCTTTCGGATTCCTATCTTAATGTCGTCAATCGGGGAGGGGGGCCTTTACTTAAACAGTTTATCAAGGAGCTCTAATCCCTTTTTTATTGCCTGCTCCTCAAGTAGCTTACCAGTGTCGAGTTTGAGCTTATCGATAGGGCCCGTAAGAGGCAGAGATATTCTATCGCCTGTTTTTTCGCCGACCCTGACCGTTCTGCCGCTCATCGTGTAAGGCAGCGTCACAGTCATATTCGCATTGTTATCCAGGCCAATGGCACCTTTGAAATTAACGGGATTATCACCGACATCCAGCTGCATGTCCTCGTATTGAAGCAGGCCTTTCTGTAAAACAAATCTTGTCGGCTGGATGGTAAATCGCTGTCCCGGTGTTTTGCCGCCCGCTAACGAAAGTATTTGACCGAGTAAGTCCGAGCCTTCCAAATAAAGCTGATTTACTGATATTGTACCAATCACTTCGATGTCATTTTTGTTCTCTTTTTTCAGCGGTATCGCAAGTCGCTCGCAATGGAAATTTGCCACGCCGCTGACCTTTGCAACATTGGCGAAAATGGGATTGACATACTTTAGAAGTCTTGCGGCCATTTCATTAGTGATTTGGATGTCTTTGGCCATTTGAATCGGCCCTGTCGTTTTCAATAGTGAAGGCTTGTCTTTGAAATTGGCCTCGCTGGCAAAGCTGAATTGGCCGTTATTAACTTTCGTCGAAAATGGCGCGATTTTTAGCAGGCCGCTTTGAATTTGAAAATCGACATCAGTAGCTCCGAAATTCAGGCCCATATATTGGGCCTTTGTAAATCCCACCTTGGCTTTGGTATTGAGATTTTCCAGCAATTTGTCCTTTTGGTCGGTTGGGTATTCGCAGTCGAAACTGATAGTATCTTTTCTTTGTCCTTCTATGCTCAAACCCTGCGGCAGGTAAGGTGCGGTGACGGTGCTGACTGCCGACCAGTCATATTCGCAGTCGAGGCGACCCGCCAATTTGGTTTTATCGCTTTTGTTGACCTGGCTGAGTTCGCCCTTGTTAATTTTTATTTGGGGGCTTATCAACTGAAGCTTTTTGACGTTAATAGTTTTTTGTTCCGGGTCAACTTCTGCGTCGAAATTGATTAACACATCGTTTGCCTCAAAAGGTTTCTTATCCGGGTAGATAACTTTTAGGTTTTTAATGTGTGTGGCATCGGTAAGGATACGGTAGCCTTGCTTTTCGGAACTGATTGAGACATCCGACTGAGCAATACCGGCCAATTGCATTTCCTTCGGGAAAGAGGCCAATAGGACGGCAAAAGGCTGGACTTTTTCCAGGTCGACTTTATTTGCAGAAACAGCCATCTGCATTGCTTTTTGGGCCTTTTTATTCAACGGCAGAAGCGCATTTTTTATACTCACCTGGCCGAGACTTGCGTTT
>JAOUFU010000554.1 GCA_029858035.1 Phycisphaerae bacterium | reverse complement strand
AATTTTTTGTGGCCGGACATTACATTATGGATTCTGTTTGTTAAATTGCTGGCATTGGGCGGGGAATTAAGTTAGTATGCTACTCTTGAATTCAGGTTCCTTATTTTCGATCGAATGAAGAAAATTGCGCGAACATCTTTAGGCGTTATTTGTATTATTCTGGGCTTTCTGGCCTTGATTACCCCACTTACTCCCGGCTCATGGCTAATACTAATCGGGCTGGAAATCCTGGGTTTGGGATTTCTGCTGGACGGCAAGTTTTTTCGCTGGCTGAAAGGTAAGCGCAAAAGCCAACAAGTTGATGATTCGATTACAGAGACCGGGCAAAAAACGAGGAATTAAATGCCAAAGACATTAGAGGAGGTTACAGCCAGGGTCTTTTCCATGTCGGATGATTTATCGTTTTTTTCTCAAGAGCATTGTTCCGAGGGCAAGCAACATGAGGGTGGCCGGTTCGGGGACAATCGTCACAACACCATTCGAGAAGACGGCGGGCGTACTGTCGAGAGACCACGTGCCACCGAATAAATTACCAGAACCCATAGAAACGGCAACTCTACCGCTATCGTATTTGATTTTCACGGAAGCAACAGCCCTATTGGGCATATTGCCACTCCAATATTGTCCGTACTCATCACAGCCCGGTCCTACAACAACAGGGTATGGCAGGTGATAGACACCATCGTGCTCAAACTCTACGTCAACAATTCGAGCACCCTCGGTAATACAAACGACTGCATCAAAGCTACTAAGGCCCAAGTCATCTACAATGTCGAGTTGGACAATGGCACCTGGAGTTGTTCTGATAATGGAGCCCTCATCCTGAAACGAGACTGTCGTTGCTGCATTTACAGGTATTGAAATCGCTAAAACGATTGATATTATTAATTTCCTGTTTAGTATTTTCCAGCCCTCCTAAAAAGAGGTTAATATAAATTATAACTTTTTATTTTCTCAAATTCAAGTAAAAACCGCTTTTTGTAATATCTATGAGGTGAATTAGTCCACTTTTTTGCCTCTGGCCCGGCACGGGCGCGTCTTCGAGTTTGAATTATCGCAACACAAAACACATGTTTTGTTCCTGTGGAAATGGCGGTTTTGAGGATACCTTGGGCATAAATACCTTGGGCATAAATTGCGCAGATTAACATGAATGAGAAATGAAATTTTTTAAATTTTAAAAAATGGGGGGAAATTCAGTTTTTTTCGGTTTCTTCTTGTGGGGGTGTTCGGTTTTAGTCTAAAAACAGGGGTTGATTGGCAGTTTGGGCGGTTTGGGTAAAGAGGGCAAGAATAAAATGGTGCAAAAACGTGCAGAAATATATCGGAAATTTGACAAAAGTAAACAAAAGCGCGCACTTTTTGTGCAAAATGTTGCAGAAATTTGACATTTTTGTATTTTAACATTATGTTAAACTGCGCAGGATAGGGAAGAAAAATCAAAAGTTAAAGTGGAAAGTGCAAAACCACAACTCAAAATTTAAAACGATATTCTTCTCATTCGACTACTTTTGTTTCGCTCCAAGACTATTTACTAACGATTAAAATGGGTCCCTGTCTACAACATACAGGGATTCGGGCAGGCAAAAAAATGAGCAAAAAGTGCTTTATTTAGTCCGCCACATTTGGGCGGCGTTACATTTGCCACCACTGAAATTGAACCGGACGTAGGAAAATCCCGTGGCTAATTGTATAATAGCTGTTTAGCGGTTTCTATTGCGGATTCGGTGAATTTGAGCCAATCATCGGCGCTTATCATATTTCTTACATCGTCATCTGTGAGCCAAAGCTCGGCAAGCCACTTTATCATCTGTTCAATATCGTCGGCAGTAAGTTGCGGCCGGGATTTTTCGGCAGATACGGAAACGAAAAGGTCCTGCGTTAATAAGTCGAGACTTTCAGCCATTGACTTGCCCATACCGCGTCCCATGGCCTGCTCGTAAGCAAAGGGGAACGTTCTCGCCCATGCGGTCTGCCAGAGCCAGTCTTCACAGAAGCGGGCAAGGTCGTTGGAGTCGATGCAGTTGTTGTCCACAAGGTCGCAAATTTCGTTGTAATATTGGTTGTTGGGATCGGTTAGCCAGGCAGAGGCAAAGAAGGCGTAATCGAAGAAGTTTACAAGTCCGTCGGTGTTGAAATCGGCCTGGCTCCAGTAATATTCGTCGGCGCCCATATCGACGATTGGGACTTCGTTATAATCTCCGTCAAATACGCGTGGCTCGCCATCGATGTCGGTCTGTCCTTTGTAATCTCCGTTCGGGTCGCCGGTGTCGATACAGGCTGATTCGACTCTGAGGTGATAGTCGTAAATATGATATGTTTTACCGGTGAGAGCAATGGACTCAACGTTGCTCCAGACTTTAATGGTGTTGACATTGTTGGATACTATAAAGAATTGCAGATATTGATCTGTGTAAGGATTAACGAATTTGCCTGCAAGTTGATTAACGGCCCAATTGGCATTTTCATCGGTCAGTGTGCTTTGAAAGGTCGAACTGTCATACGCGGCATTCTCCGACCACGAGCCGTCAGGATAATCCAAAGAAAAGAAGCAGGGGTCTTCGTTGATATTTCCAACACCACCCGACCAGCCTCCCTTTACATCACAAAAAGTCACATTTAAGTTAGATGTTCCATAGTTATATATCTCATCGTAATAGTAGGCCTCGTTGGCCCATAAGATGGAGTTAGTTAAATTAACGTTTGAATACGCGTTGTACATCCCGCCGCCATAAATGTCAGCGCGGTTTCCACTAAAGATGGAATTTACAACTACGGGATATGATTCATAATAATTATACATACCGCCGCCATAAGAATCGGCAGTATTGCCGACGAAAATACAGTTGGTAATATTCGGGCTGGAATAATTGTTATATAATCCACCACCCATGTCAGCATCATTTGCAGTGAAGATGCAATTTGCTATGTTCGGGTCGGAAGAGTTCCAGTTGCATATTGCGCCGCCGTAGGAATTGCCCACTGTGGTGG
>JAOUFU010000553.1 GCA_029858035.1 Phycisphaerae bacterium | reverse complement strand
TCGTCCCATTGTTTTTCGGTAAGTCTAATTCCATGTCCCATGGCGACCTCCTTGGCGATCCTGCCGCCATTAGAAAAGTCGTCATTAACATACAATTTCAATGAGTCTTTTTGCGTTTCTACTTAGTATCGAGAGCCAATCGGAAATAGCCAGAACTTCTCGGTCCGATAGTGCCGTTTCAGGTTAGACAGTTTCACGCTGTAAGGGTAAAAATGAAAGCACCTAAATCATAAGGTTTTTGGAGGTCATCCGACATCATTGCCCAAACCGCACCGACTTGATATAATTATTTCTTTTAATAATATTTCCAGAAACCCATAACAGGAGCAGACAAATTTCATTCCTAAATCCAAACAGGTACCTCGCAGACGTATTTCGCTCGTTGAAATACCGCAATTACCGTCTGTTCTTCTTTGGTCAGAGCATCTCGCTAATCGGCACCTGGATGCAAAGAGTGGCGATGAGCTGGCTGGTATATCGTCTGAGTAATTCCGCCGTTGTGCTCGGCATCGTCGCTTTTTCAGGCCAGATACCCACCTTTCTTCTGACCCCTTTGGGCGGCGTTGCTGCCGACAGATACAACAGGCGCCGCCTGCTCTTGGCAACACAAATCCTCGCAACAATCCAGGCTGTAATATTAGCGGTGCTCGTACTGACCGGTGCCATTGCCGTCTGGCATCTTATAATACTCAGCATTGCATTAGGCACTATTAATGCTTTCGATATGCCCACTCGCCAGGCATTTGTTGTCCAGATGATTGACGACCGCGAGGATCTGGGCAACGCTATTGCACTAAATTCATCGATGGTCAATGTTGCGAGGCTGCTCGGCCCTTCTATTGCTGGCCTGCTTATCGCAACCGTCGGCGAAGGCCAGTGCTTTGCCATAAACGCCGCAAGCTATCTTGTTGTCATTGCTACCCTGGCGATGATGTCTGTCATACAGCAAAAAAATACCGGCAAAGCTACTGTCTGGCAGCAGCTAAAAGGCGGCTTTAGTTACGCACTTGGCTTTGCCCCCGTCAAATACCTGATCGCACTTCTGGCACTGCTAAGCCTGGCCGGAATGCCATACGTGGTCCTGATGCCCATCTTCGCCAGGGACATCCTCCACGGCGGATCACGTACTTTCGGCTTTCTAATGGCCGCTTCCGGTGTCGGTGCCCTGACGGGTGCGATGTATCTCGCACGGAGAAAAACCGTGCTCGGCCTGGGAAGGGTGATAGTGATATCAAGCTCGCTCTTCGGTGTCGGCCTTATTGGGTTTTCATTATCAACGGTAACATGGTTTTCGATGCTTTGTTTGCTGCTTGCCGGTCTGGGAATGATACTGCAATTGGCCTCCAGCAACACAGTCCTGCAGACGATGGTCGAAGACGATATGCGAGGACGGGTTATGAGCCTCTACGCAATGGCATTCGTGGGATCGGTTCCGTTCGGCAGTCTCATTGCCGGCTATCTGGCAAGCAGAATCGGTGCCACTCACACATTAACTATCGGCGGGGCTTGTTGTCTTATCGGCTCGTTTTTATTCTCAAGAAAGCTGCCGGTATTACGCAAGCTGGTTCACCCGATATACGTCCGCAAAGGTATCATCCCAGAGGTTTCCACCGGCCTGCAGGCTGCTGCGGAATTGCGCTCCCCTTAAAGGCGCAACGTCTCTTCCCAAAGCATCCGGGAATTAAAGGTGTCCGGTACATTTTTTTCCAACTGCCGTCAGACATTTTCGTATCTTTTTCCTTATAGCATTCCAACATCCCGGCGGTTCAGGATGGACCTGCCGGGTTTTTATCATCTGGTGAGTTTTCCTGTTGTAGTTTCATTATGCTAACAATTTAATAAGCCGGGCAGGGATAAAAACCCCCTGATTGTCTTTGACTTAACCGGTGCGGTAGGTTAATCTTCGGCGATTATGAAAAGGGCTCTTACTTCGTGTTTTGGACTTGGCCTGCTGCCGCTGGCGCCGGGTACGTGGGGCTCGCTGCCGCCTGCGGTTATCTTTGCGCTGATGTGCCATTTCGGCGTCTCGGCGGTGCCGACAGCAATAACAATGGCGGTACTGGCCGCCGCCGGTTCTGTTATCTGCGTCGTCTTCTGCCCGGCCGTAATCAAAGAGACGGGCAAATCCGACCCCCGCGAAGTTGTAGCAGATGAATTTGCAGGCCAGGCGGTTACGTTTCTGGCTTTCTCCTTTTTTATACCGGCCGAGATAACCTCCCGGCAGATACTTATCATAACGGCCCTTGGCTTTGGCCTGTTTAGAATATTCGACATCGTCAAACCCTGGCCCATCCGCAAACTTGAGAAGCTGCCCAAGGGCTGGGGCATTCTGGCCGATGATATATTAGCGGCCGTCTTTGCGGCGATACTTATATTGTTATGCCTGAAGATCTGGCTTTCGGGCGCTTACACTGTAAACGTTGGATAAGCAATAGGTATGGCAAAAGAATACAGTATTCAGGTTATAAGGAAATTAAGGGAGGAGTTTGGCGGCTGCGCTTTGCACAGGCCCATGAGGACCACCCGTTACGAACCCGGGGCCGGGCTTGCTTATGATGTTACGGGTATCGGGCAAACGGGTACGGCACGGGTACATCTGGTTGTCGAGGATTTTGTCGGCGGCGGGTTCGCCGGGCAGGTTTACCGCGTAAAGATATTGAGTATCGAGGCCGGCGACAAGCCGATCGAAGGCCTTGTTGTCGGCCGGGTCTACGCGATGAAGATTCTTGTCCCGCCTTCTTGCTTTTCGCGCCTCTTTCGCAACATGCTTTATTGGGTCGGATTCCAGGGCCCGTTCCAGCTTCAGGTCAACCCGGCCGCGGCAAGGGCCGGCGCACTCTGGCAGAAACTTATCCGGCGCGGGGCGAAGATTCGATTCGGCGACGAAAATAAGGTGGTGGATATTTACGCAACGTTTGTCGACGGCCGGCTTGGAAGCTGCGGGGAGTTGAGCGAGTGGATCGACGGGCGGACGTGGCAATTGGAGGTCGAC
>JAOUFU010000552.1 GCA_029858035.1 Phycisphaerae bacterium | reverse complement strand
CCTGCTCTTTGCCTCATCGTGCAGGGTATCGCTCTCGTATGGCGCTTTGCTTCGTCTGGCAGTAGTAGCCATGACCCCATGCATAATAATTAAAACGGTTTTCGCTTTGGCCGGCGTTCAATTACCGTGTATCGTCCTGTTGTTATACTTTGTGATTACTTTGGCGTATCTGTACTACGGCGTCCATGCCTGCTCACAGATACCACTAACAGAACAGGAAATCCGCAATCCGGAGCAAACGCAGATGTAGCGAATATTACCTGTATTAATAATGGCTGCCGGTTTTCCCGCTCAGCTTGTAACGGGCGGCGGGAATTTCACTCAAAAAAGAATAAACGCTGGAAAGGAGAAAGTAATGAAAAGAAAAATCAACAGAAGAGAGCTTCTCAAGTTCGCAGCCGCTGGCGGTGCTGCCTGCCTCGCCGGTCCGAATATTTTGGCGTTTGGCGCAGGGCCGCAGAAAAGCATAATCATAAGCCCCGGATGCAGAAGGTCAAAAGTAAAAATCGCAAAGATATACATGGGCATACCACAAAGTCACTATCCCAATCCCGATTTAGACCTGAAAAAGGAGGTACGTTTTTACGAATCCGAATTCGCCAAACTCAAAAACGAGCTGGCCGATGTGGAATTTGTCGTGGACCAGTTGATCAGCTCTGTCGAGCAGCTTAATCAATTCAAAGACAAGTTAAAAGATGTTGATGGCATCCTCGCAATTCATCTGACTCTTTGGACAATGCCGATTATAAATGAAATCCTGCAACTAAATCTCCCTACAATAATTTTCTCTGCCCCATATTCGGGACATGAATGGCACAATCTCACTGCCCTTTACAAGCAGGAGAAAAATAAAAACCTCGAATGCGTCCTTACCACCGACTACTCCCAATTGGCTGCCGCCATAAGACCATTCCGTGCCATCCACCACCTAAGAGAAGCCAAAATTCTCAACCTCACTACCCAGCCTTTCAACGAGTACGCCGACCAGATGAAAAACAAATTCGGCACGGAAATAAAACCGCTCGAACTAAAGCGGGTTCTCAATACGTACAATGCCGTCAGTGATATCAAGGCAAAATCCGAAGCGGATAAATGGACCAAAGGCGCCGTTCAAATTATCGAACCGACAAGTCAGGAAATATTCAAATCATGTAAGCTTGCACTGGCCTTTGAAAAGCTGCTCGACGAGGAAGATGCCACCGTCATGACGGTTGACTGTTATGGCAGCATGTACGACCCCCTTTGCCGGGCCTATGCCTTCCCCTGTATCGGATTCACAAGGCTAAATGATATGGGCCTGGGCGGCATCTGCCAATCCGACCTGCCCTGTGCGATGACCCATATACTGTTTCAGGGCTTGTCGGGAAGACCGGGATTTGTTAACAACCCCGGCTTCGACTTCTCCACAAACAGCGCTATCCTGATTCACTGTATGGGAACCACAAAGATGGATGGCCCCGATGGCCCTTCCGCCCCATATAAGCTGCGCTCCATCATGGAACGACAGGAAGGTGCCGTCCCGCAGGTAAAAATGCGCGTCGGCCAAAAAGTCACGCAGGCCGTATTAATGGGCTCGTCAAAATTACTTTACTTCACGGGTCAAATCGTGGATACCCCCGAAACAGATAGAGGCTGTCGGACTAAAATCACCGTTAAGGTCGATGGCGATGCCGAGAAGCTGTGGAAAAACTGGGACAATGGAATACACCGCGTCACCTGTTATGGAGATCTAACCAAAGAGCTTCAACATTTCTGCAGGTTCAAACAAATAGAAATGGTAAACGAGGCTGTATAACTAATAGATACCCAAACATCGGCTGAATGACGAGCCGCACTGTTAGGCTGACTATCCAGGAACACAAAGGAAAATCAAATGACAAGAGTCCTTATAAGAACAGTGGCCTTTCTTGCAATCATAGGCGCGCTCCTTTTTGGATCTGCCGGTCGGTTAGACTGGCTTATGGGCTGGGCATATCTTGCCATCCTCACCGCATTATCTATTACAACACTCGTGTTGGTAAACCGTGAAATGCTCCTGGTTCGCGCTGGCAAAGAAAAGACTGCAAAAAAATGGGATCCCTTTTTGGCTCTCTTTTCATTCCTTTTATTCTGGCCGGGAGCAAACATCGTTGCCGCTCTGGACTACGGTCGTTTCCATTGGTCACCGGCCCTGCCTTTGCCGGTTCAATTAATAGCTCTAATTCCCTTCGCTTTAGGATTGGCCTTCGCCGCCTGGGCAATGGTGGCCAACAAGTTCTTCGAAAAAGGTGTAGCAGTTCAGACCGAGCGTGAGCATGTTGTTATTACCACCGGCCCCTATGCCTATGTCCGTCACCCCGGCTACGCCGGTGAGGTGGTTGCATTTATCACGCTGCCCATCGCACTTGGCTCATTATGGGCTCTTCTGCCCGCCGCCGTTGGACTCTCGCTTTGGGTCATTCGTACATTTCTTGAGGACACAACCCTCCAAAAAGGCCTCGAAGGATATACAGACTACGCCCAAAAGGTACCCTGGCGCCTCATTCCCCATATTTGGTAAAAACATCACAATCCACTAATTCTCTATTGCTAAAATCCTCCAATTCCCGTTAACCACCATTGAGAGCAGACGCGGCAATCCCAACTTCATCATTCGTCATTCCTTGTTCAATATTCATTATTCAATACGATCGCTCATCCTTAATCATTTATTTGGCGTGTTTATAAAGCCCTTTTCTTTGCCTTCTCTATTCCTTTGTGCTAAAAAGCCGAAATCCTGCCATGCTTATCTCGATTCTTCTTGCCTCCAACATATAAATTTGGTATATTGAAATTTAGAAAACATCTTTTTCAAGGATAACGTAATGAGTGCGGGAACAAGTCGCATAATCACGCCGCTTATAGTGGTATTCATCCTGGCGACGACTACCCCGACTTTCGCAGGACAAATTATCTACGTTGATGCCGATGCATCTGGCAATAATGACGGCTCATCCTGGGCTGATGCCTACCAATACC
>JAOUFU010000551.1 GCA_029858035.1 Phycisphaerae bacterium | reverse complement strand
GGTACAGAGTTCAAAACCAGCCCACATTGCCCCGGAGAAGAGTTGGACAAACACGAGATAAATACAACTGTGACATGCCAGCCAGAGAAGTGGAACTAAAGGAATCGCAAAAGATACTATTTTGATTACTTTGAGGTTGCCGACCTTATCAGCGTATCTTCCCCAGAATGTAACAATAAGAACCTTGGCAATGAATTCGCTGGAGAACACGAGGGTATACTGTATGTAGCTGAAATGCAATCTGTCCAGAAGGAATGGAGTTATAAAGGGAATCGCCAGATACATGGCAAACTGCATAAGGGAAGCATACAATATGACTCTACCAAGGTTTCTCTTTCTCGTCTCTTGCAGGAAATCGAAAAAGCCGAAATTTGAATCTTTGTCGGTTGTGCATTCGGTATTCTTTATTTTAGAGTAAATGATAAAAGCGCTGAAAGTTGCCACCAACGCAACGAAGAAGAGAATCGTAAAACCATTAAGCGTTTTACTATTGAAGATTTGTAGTACGGAACCCATGACATAGAAAGTGCCGATGTATACAGCGCCAGAGATTGCAGACCTTATACCTAAATACCGCCCCATGCTTTTAGGTGGTATCAGGTCAGCCAGCCAGCTACTGCGGGCTGGTGTAAGCAGCATACCTGGAATGAGATTAATAACCCAGCATGGTATCAGCCAGAGTGGGTTAATAGGCCTGAAGAAGATAAGAACTGCAATAAGAGGCAGCCAGCTAATTGCATCCAGAAAAGCTAGAAACAGGATGGCTTTCTTGCGGGAGCCCATTTTCTGAATAACTAAGGGTACCTTAATATATAACAGTCCAGCTACGAGATTGCTTATCGTGCACAACATTGCAACTGTCCAGGCGCTGGCTCCGGTCGCAATCATGGAAGCTGGAGCATAGGCGTTGCTGACCTCTTGTACTGCTCCGATTCCAGCCTCACCGTGGAAATACTTGAGGCTCTTTTTTGTCTCTGCTTTAACATCACTCAACGAGCTCTGTTGAGACTCTTGCCTCTCCATATGGGTAGTCCTGATTCTAGGTTTTCACTGTTTCAACATTCCGACCCGGGCTGCGAGGGCGAACCACAAACTGATTCAGTAATGGTCCCGCACGGCTGAACAGGCCTACCATTTCATCTGCCAGTGCTTCAGAATCATTTCCGTATTCGTCAAGCAACTGTTTTTTAGCCCATATGCTAAATAGATACCAGGCGCACCTTTTGTCATCTTTCTCTGACGACAGGAAGTCGGTGTGTAGCATGTTGACTTTCACGGAACCGTTTCCATTATCATGCCAGGTTCTTAATTGGGACATGTTCTCGGGTGGGACACACAGGTCGGCATGCAAAAAAACCGGCTGAGTCCTTGGGGCACGCGTGCTTACCGGAATTCTGTTGGTGGGTCTTACCGGTGGCAAGTCGAGCTTCTGTACCAAGTCAGGCCCCTTCTTATCGCTGGCAATAACAGTTCTTTTTGGCATCTCCCCTGTTTCTTTATATCTAATGAAATAGCCGATGAATCTATCCACTCTGTTCATAATTTCAGCCAGGCGGTTTTGACGATACTCCTTAGTTACCTGCACAATTTTCTCAGCTATTTGTGCCTCAAGGCCATGAAGTGCCTCGGCCAGTGCTGTGTATACCTCGTCCTGAACTACTGCTGCCTTATCTGCAGTGCCTCTGAAGCGGTCACATCGCACCAGCCCTTCGAGCCTTCGTCCCAGCCAGGGCTCCTTTTTGAATTCCTCAATATCTGTTAGAGCACAAAGGCGGATTCCGGCCCTGCCACAGAGGTCTATATTTGCCCCTTCTGCTTCAAAAGGAAGAGTATAAAGCTGAATAGAGGCATTGCCCATATCACCGAGATTGATGACACTGGCCATGGTTGGCACACCGCTAAAGATACGCGGTTCCACGGCCTCGTAGCCGTGACCATCGCTAATCTGAATAGTGTATAGATTGCGTCTCAAATCATTGGCGAACTCACGGCTCAGGTATTGTTTGAGCCGAGCTTTGGTAAGTTGGGGGGCAATCTCTGGCAAGATATCTATCAAATGGGCTCTTGTGCCCGGTCTATTCATGCGGTGCTGCGAGCATTTTTCAATTATTTCCCCTTTTCCTTCCCTGAGCCACTCGCGCTTCAGTACCAGACAACTCGGCGTATGTCCTCCGTTACACGATGACAGATGGAGTTCGTCGGCTATCAAAGCAAAAGCCAGTATACCGACACCTTTCTCGCCGCGGAGAACATGTTGAAGTTTCTCGGAATTGCCGATGTTCTGAAGAATATGCTCCATCTTTTCCGAGCCCATACCGATGCCATTGTCCTCAATAATTATCTGAGGCAAACGACTTCCATTATGTGTGGAATTGTCGAGGCGAACGCGGATACAGCCATCTTCATTCTCCGATTGTTCAATGGCATCAGCCGCGTTCTCCACGAACTGTTTCAATGCTTCCAGAGGGCTATGACACAGGTAAGCCAAAACCTCGAACACGCGGGACCCAGTTTGAAGTCTTATCTCAGCCATGTTACCCCCCTCTTCCTTCTTATGTTGATTTGAAATTTGGTGATGTCAGCCTCTAAACGGTGACTTTTTGACTAAGTGGCTTCAGTTCGGTAACTACGCCATCTTTAAGCAGGCATATGACCGGTTGTCCCATGTTCTCAAAGACCCATTGCAGAGAGACCTCCAGTTCTTTCCGAGGATATACCTTGATTTCACCGGTGCGGAGTTGAACGCTGACTTTGGTATCTTCGAGACCGGCTAAACGTCCTGATATGATGCTTTGCATTTCCAATCCTCCTCAAGAGGGAGGGCTGTGATAAAGAGCCCTCCCCCTATCAAGCAATTTGTTATTTAAAACCTGGGTGCTGTTTTGAATTTTGCGTTGGCAGCCTGAGCGGGTTGAGGTGTGGCTTGTTGAGCCCGAGTTATTAGCTCACGCTTATTCCGGATGGGATTACGCAGGAAGGCTGGTATGTCCATCTGGTCCTCA
>JAOUFU010000550.1 GCA_029858035.1 Phycisphaerae bacterium | reverse complement strand
CTGTGTATTTGTTTCACTGACCTTGACCGCCGAGAAAGAAGCAGTTGCTGCCGACCCCCATCCTGTCAATGAGCCTGTAGGCGTTGCTATAGGGATCCATCCCGGCCGGGTTGTGTGGGTGCATGACCCGAATGCAACGGACTGGGAGGGTCCAAGGATGGGCGATGGGTACTGGTGGCAGGACGAACATACGGACCAGAATGTGGTTGATTCGATGATGCAGCAAGCGGTCTGTGCAGTAGCCGGGGAAAGGGACCTCTGTGAGGCCTGGGACCGAATTTTCCGACATTTTAATCAACAGCAGGGCAGAGGGGATGTGGGATATCGGCGCGGTGATGATATCATGATTAAGGTGAATTTTGTAGACATGATTGCCTCGGGGGGGAACAGCAACTATAATCTTGTCAATCATACACCGGATTATGCGATTTGCTCACCGCATATCATTCATTCGCTGCTGGATCAACTTGTTAACGTTGTTGGAGTGGCCGAATCGGATATTACTGTCGGTGACCCGATTTGCATGTGGTGTCATGAATTCTATAATATGATTCAGCCTGATTTTCCCAACGTTCGTTATCTGGATTATCTTGGTTATTATAACCGAACCAAAATTAAATACTCTTCTGTTCCGTTTTATTGGAGTACCCCGAAAGCCGTTGGTAGAACCCAGGATTATGTGCTTCAATCCTATGCGGACGCGGAGTACTTTATCAACCTCGCCTCTCTGAAGGGTCATTACAACCAGGCGGGAATCACCGTTTGTGGTAAAAACCATTATGGTTCCCTTCGACAGCCTAATGCCGGTGGATATTATGATATGCATTCGGATACTCCTTTTAATGTTTCCCAGAGCGGCAGCTACAGAAATATGGTCGATTTGATGGGGCATCGCGATGTAGGCGGCAAGACGGTCCTTTGTCTGATTGACGGGCTGTATACCGGTAAGCACGCTATAGGCTACCCTGAAAATTTGCCGAAGAAGTGGCAGATGGAACCATTCAATAATGACTGGTGTTCGAGCATTTTCGCCTCACAGGATCCGGTGGCGATCGACTCTGTGGCCTTTGACTTTCTTGTCACAGAATGGCCCGAAGCAGGCGGTCCCGCCCACGCGGGAACCGATGATTACCTCCATGAAGCGGCACTGGCGGATAATCCTCCCTCGGGAACATTTTACGATCCGGAAAGGGACGGAACACGAGTGGTGAGTCTTGGGGTTCATGAGCATTGGAACAATCCGATCGACAAAAAGTATTCGCGCAATTTAGGTGCCGGCGATGGTATCCAACTATGGCAGGGACCGCCCGTTTCAGATGTTGACTTTAGTGGCGACGGGAAAGTGAATTTCAAAGATTTGTCGATACTTGCTCAGCACTTGTCTGGAAATGAATCATCAGTTGATGTTGCGCCGGCGCCTTTTGGAGACGGTGTGGTGGATGGTAAAGACCTGAGTATTTTTATCGAAAACTGGCTGACAGCTACTGTGATACCACCATTACCTGAAAAGGCCGGCAATCCAGATCCTTTCGACGGTGCGATAGACGTAAATATAATCCCCACCTTGAGCTGGACGTCAGGCTCTGGTGCCGAATCTCATGATGTTTATGTTGGTACCTCCAATCTGATGTTTTACTTATCCAATCAGAATCATACAACTTTCAATCTGGGTTCTTTGAATGTCGATACCACTTATTACTGGCGTATTGATGAAATCAACAGTTGGGGCAAGACCAAAGGTACGGTGTGGAGCTTCACGACAACCGATAATCCGCCTCCTCCTCCGCCACCCCCGCCTCCTCCACTACCGTAAAGAGTAGCATCGATCCTTATTTCTTTTTTTGGCGGGCGGCTTCAATCATATCTTTGATGTCGTAACCGAGGGGTTTGCCCTGTTCGTGCTTTTGTCGGGCCGAGATGAGCGCCTGCTCTACTCCCTCCGGCAGGATTCGGTCCTTTTTAAGTTTCTCCGACGGCAGCCACCAATTCATCCTTTCACTATAGCACCAAACGTATTCATCCGAGGTGGTCAGAGCGTAATAAACATTATGTTCGAAGAACTTGAGCTGCTGCTCTGGAGTCATGGATTGACTTATGGTTTGTACGGTCCGCTTTCCGAGTGTCTGGTCTATATACAGGGCCATGCCCGCCTGCATTTGGCTGTTATATTTTTTCCGCAGCGCTTCCGGGACCAGTGTCTGTGCTCGCTGGCGGATGAGATGGTATGCACGGTAATAGTCATCAGAGCTTTCGTAGTAGTAAGCGGACTCGTTGCCATCGATGAGAATTGTGCCGGGCGCGGCGCCCTCGAGCATGCCGATACAAAAGGAGGGCAGCAAAGGCATCCACTTCTTTAGCAGCTTTTGCTGACGAATCCTGGTGTCCGGTTCGTCAACGACATGGCCAAAAAGGCCCAGTTGAAAGAAACTTAAAACTCTAAGATTTGGCATGTGTTCCTGGAGGGCGATGATGAACTGCCGGCCGCGCCGGCGGACTTGGTCGCAGGCCTGGTCAAACGATTTATCCTTATAGGTGCCGGGATATACCCAGGGATCGGTACCGTAGGACTCCGGGTCAAAGCAGACTCCCACACAGTTGCCGGAACGAACCGCTAAAGAGAATAACTTCATATTTTTTATGATGACGTTCCAGTGCTCATCATTGAACCAATCCATATTCCAGTTGCTGGCGGCATAGAGTGTGAGAAAATTGTCTGTGAACTTCTGCCATTTGATTTGGGCAAGTGTATCCAGCTGCGGCTGAAAGTCGGCCTGTTTCCAGGGACGCGTATCAAATACGTGGTCAAAGCCCCTGGTACGAAAGATGATTCCCTCAAAGGGGCGCTTTTCCATTTCGCGGATGTTGTCCCGTACAAAATCCGGGTAGGGTACGTCCCAGCCATACTCGACGATTTTCTTCTTTGGACGCTGTTGTGAGAGAGCATTTACTGGAAAAAACAAGATTATCAGAGAAGAGAGACCCAACAAAAAAAGTTTCTTAAACATC
>JAOUFU010000549.1 GCA_029858035.1 Phycisphaerae bacterium | reverse complement strand
GCCCAAAAGCTCACAGAAACACAGGCCGTTGATGGTCATTAGCATTGTAGCGGCGCTCATCGCCATACCAATAACGCCCAGGCCGAATACATACTGGGCAATCACAGGGCCAGTCAGCGGTGCAAGTGTGTCGGCCAGGTTAAAAGCATCGCGTTTGACAAGCATCGCAGCCATCCTTTTGTCCGCCCAGGGCAAAGCCTCAGATTGTTCCTGTACCTGGTTGGGGGTGAGTTTGTTGAATGCTTCCTCGCCTATTTGGAATTTCAGTCTGCTTGCAAGAATTCCCTTGTAAGGATTGACAAGGTTTTTGGCGGGCTCGCCGGTTATTTCACCACCCGGTGCGGCGGCAACGAAACCCTCTGCCGGCTGACCATGAAACTGGCTGCTTGAAGCGATGACCACACAGCCCGTCGCCAAAATAAAAGGAATGAACAATCCCGTTGACAGATCAAAGATAGCCAGGCCTCGGAAGTATTTGTCCCAGCCCTTACGCAGCATCGAGTAGGGCAGCAGGAACGTCATGTTAATACCGACCGCTGTTGCCGCGGCACTTATCATAACGTCACGCTGCTGGCCGACAATCATGTTAGTCCAGAAGGGCTGGAACTTGTCGGCCACCTTTTGTATGTGAGGCATTATTATGTCGGTCGGCTTGACGAACAGGCTCAGGTCGGGAATCAGGCCGCCGAGAATTTCACTCCAGAGAATCTTTCCTTCGATGCTGAGCTTAATGACAACGCCGAGAAAGCACAGCACGATCATACTGACGATGGTCTTAATCAGGATTTCGAATATCTTCGTACCCTTGCCGCCGGCCCCGTACGTCATTGTAAAAGTGAGGCAGAACGCCAGAAAGATCGCACCGGCGATCATCTTGCTCGGTATCTCCGGCATGACTTCTGGCCCCAATAACCTGGGCACGATGTTCTGTCGAAGTGCCGCCGTTCCCAGAGCGAATTGTGGAAGCGACCAGACGAGGTTAGCCATCATTGAGGCAATCAGCCAGCCCCAGCCAAGGACAGGATTGACATGTTTGTTAATTGCATGCAGGGGGCGCTCACCGGAAGAGAGTGTTACATACGCAATGGCGCTCATCATAATAATACCTAAAATCATCGCCAGCGGTTGAAGCCACATAAAGCTAAAGCCCACCAGCACACCCAGATACAGGCTCGAAGAAAGCGAGCCGCCGCCTAAGGTGATGCCGCTCTGCAGCCAGCCGGGACCTGATAACCTTAAATACGTCTTAAAGATTGCTCCTTTGCCTTTCTTTTGCGCATCCAAAATCAATTGGCGGTCCTTTTCGATGCGCGGATTCATGTGCATCACTTGCTGCTGTGTTTCGCCGTTTCCAGCCATATTTTAGTCTCCTGTCTAATGCTTTATAGGACGTTCCTTGACAAAATATATTCTCGTGTTTTCAAAACCATTTGCGGATTTGTTTCATAAGGCAAACATCCCGTACCTATACAAACCTTCTGCCTATTATTTGCCAATTCAAAGACCCTGTCAACTTCCTTTTCTACCGCTTTAAGATTTCCTGAAGTCATGGGTCTTGGGTCCATATTGATTCTGACCATCACGTCAGGATGTGCTTTCATTTTCTCCATAAACATTTTCTGGTCTGTCCCCGCGGGGCAGCAAACATATCCTGTACCCGTTTCCAGGATTGCTTCAAGAATCGGTGCGGTATTCCCTCCCATTACACACGGTACAGGGTGACCGACAAGAGCAGTTGCTTTTTCGATAATTGAAACCAAAGCGCCAAGCTCGATATTCCGGAAGTCTTGTGGTGACATCAAGGGCGGGACCGCCGCTGATTCAAAAAAGGCGATATCCAAACCGTTGCTGACGATTTCTTTGCAGAACTCAACTTGTCCTGTGACGAGATGTAACAGAGTCTTAATAACTGAATCCGGGCTGGTTGCAATCTCGCACAGCAGGTTCTCAAATCCTATCAGGTTGGTTGCTATAGAGAAGGGACCGGCCAGAGGCACTCTCACGTCTGCCTGAGGACATTCATTCGCAACGCACTTGGCGGCTTCTATAACCATTGAAATGCGGCCATCCGTTTTGGGATCGAACGGCTCAAGATTCATCAATTCTTTTGTCGTCGAGTATGGATGCCTGTGAATCGCAGGAATCCCATTGCCGCTCGGCCTTTCAACGGCTGCGCCGTAAGCTTCGGCTTCAAGATTATAAATGTCTATCCCAACCACAACAGGGGCGTGATTATAGAGACGGAACGCTTCTATGTTACCTTGAGCTAACAGGTCCGCATTGCGGGATACTTCCCAGGGGCTTTTGCCGATTACTCTGGCCGCGTGTTCATATACGGAAGGAGAAAACTGCATTCGTCTTAATTCCTTTTTCTCCGTTTAATTTCGCGGATTATCGCTGCGTTGTCCAAATCTCCATCGCCTGCTTCGATTGCCTTTTCTAAAGCGTCTAAATGTACCCGCGACAGGGGCAGTTCCTGACCGGCTTTTTCTGCGTATTTCAGGATAAGGGAAACGTCCTTATGGTGCTGGCGGATCCTGGACTCGGCGGTGAAATCATCGTTCAGCATCTTTTTGCCCTTTGTGTCCATAACAGCCGAGTAGGCGGGAGTTGCTTTGAGCATTTCAAGGAAGGTCTGAAGTTCGAGGCCCAGCTTGCCGGCAAATACAAGTCCTTCGGCCAGAGCGACACGGTTCAATCCGAGGATGAGATTGCTTGCGAGCTTTGCTTTTGAGCCATTGCCGGATGGGCCCAGGTAAAAGACCTTTTCGGAAAGCCTCTGGAAGATATCCCTACAGGTCTCGAATGCAGTCTTGTCACCTCCGACCATAAAAACGGCTTCTTTGTTCCTGACCTGTCGGCTGGAGCCGGAGATTGTTGCATCCAGAAAGTGGATTTGGCGTTTTGCAAGCCGCTTAGCCAGTGCAATGGTTTCGTTAGGATCTCCAGTAGTTGTATCAATAATATATTTCGGCGGTGTCTTTGCCTCCAGAATCCCCGCGGGGCCT
>JAOUFU010000548.1 GCA_029858035.1 Phycisphaerae bacterium | reverse complement strand
GACCTCTCAGGAGAAGATGGCCTACCGGGAAAAGGATCGGGTCCCCATCGAAAAAGAGAGGATTCAGAGATTTGAGCTCCTGGTCCCCGGTTCCACCAACCGGAGACTGGAACCGGTGTTGCTGACGCTCAAACAGGGACAGGCAACACCCAAAGAGAAACCCCATGAGGGAGAGGAATTCGGGTTCGTCCTTCAGGGGAGGGTCAGCCTCCGGTTTGGAAGGGAAATAACGAAATTGAAGAAGGGGGAATGTTTTTACTTCTGGGCTGAGAAGGAGCACTGGCTTGAAAATACAAGTTCCCGTAATGTCGTCATCCTCTGGATCACTTCCCCCCCTTATTTCTAATCCTAAATTGAAAGAAAGATTGAGAACTGAAAGCACTGGGACGTCATTTGTTCACGGGGTTCTACGGCTGTAGCTGTAAAATCCTCAACGATATGGAAAAGGTAAAAAGAGGAAAGATGGCGGATGGTTCCATCACAGGAGCAGGTGGTTGATTCATAATGGCTAAAGTACTGATCATAGGAGCGGGTGGCGTAGGGTCTGTCGTTGCTCATAAACTTGCAAAAGTCCCACAGGTCTTTACGGATATAGTGCTGGCAAGCCGTACCAAATCAAAGTGTGATTTGATTGCCAAAGCAGTTGGAGCCAATAAAATTAAGACGGCTCAGGTGGATGCCGATGATGTCCAACAATTAGTTGAACTATTTGGAAGTGTTAAACCAGAAATCGTCATCAATGTCGCGCTCCCTTATCAAGATTTAACCATCATGGAGGCTTGCCTTGAAAAGGGAGTCCATTACTTAGATACCGCAAATTATGAACCACGAGAGGTCACCAAATTCGAATATAAATGGCAATGGGCATACCATGACAGGTTTAAGAATGCAGGGCTCACAGCCATTTTAGGGTGTGGCTTTGATCCGGGCGTTACAGGAGTTTTCACCGCTTTTGCTGCCAGACATCATTTTGACGAGATTCATACTCTTGATATTGTTGACTGCAATGCAGGCGACCATGGAAAACCATTTGCCACTAATTTCAATCCGGAAATCAATATTCGTGAAGTGACCCAAAAAGGTAAATACTGGGAAAATGGAAAATGGATTGAAACAGAACCCCACGCCATTCACAAACCGTTGACTTATCCCCATATCGGACCCCGCGAATCCTATCTGATTTACCACGAAGAATTAGAATCATTGGTTAAACATTTTCCTACTCTAAAACGAGCTCGATTTTGGATGACCTTTGGACAAGAGTATTTGACTCATTTACGGGTGATTCAAAATATCGGAATGGCAAGCATTCAACCTATCCTGTACGAGGGGAAAGAGATCGTGCCTCTTCAATTCCTCAAAGCGGTATTGCCGAATCCGGGCGAACTCGGTGAACATTATTCGGGAGAAACCTCTATTGGCTGCCGGATGAGAGGGATGAAGAATCATAAGGAGAGAACCTATTATATCTATAATAATTGCAAACACCAGGATGCCTATAAGGAAACGGGTACACAAGCTGTGAGTTACACGACTGGAGTGCCCGCCATGATTGGTGCGATGATGTTGATTACGGGACAATGGAAAAAGCCCGGCGTCTTTAACACTGAACAATTTGACCCGGACCCATTCATGGAACAATTAAATATCCATGGGCTCCCCTGGCATGAGTTGCACGATGTCGATTTGGAATTGGAATAATGGAATGGTGCAAGGATGGAAGAATGGTGAATTCGTAAAAAGTCGAAAACCAGGAAAAATGTCATGCCGAACTTGATTCAGCATCTAACAAAATCGAGGACTTACGAGACCCTGAAATCGATAGATCGAATTCGATAGACCCTGAACTTGTTTCAGGGCAAGGTTCAGGACCTGGTTCAGGGTCACAGATCGGGGCTTTTTACTAGACCATCAAGAATCGAAAAATAAGTCTTTAAACCCAACATTCCAATTTTCCTTGAGAACCATGCCTATTGATATTAACAAGATTCCAACACCCTGTTATGTGATTGATGAGCTGTTGTTGCGAAATAATCTGGAATTAATAAAAAAAGTTAAAGAGGCTGCCGCCATTGATATTCTCGTAGCGTTTAAAGCTTTCTCGAATTGGGGTGTATTTCCGATCTTTAAAGAATACGGTTTTGGCGCTTCAGCAAGTTCAATGAATGAAGCACGATTAGCATTTGAGGAATTCGGAGTAAAAGCACACACCTATTCGCCTGCCTTTGAAGAGAAGCAGATCGCAGACATTTTAAAATACAGTAGTCATATTTCCTTTAATTCTATAAACCAATTACGAAAGTATGTTGAGAGGGCCAATCAAAATGGCGTTTCGATTGGCTTGCGTGTTAATCCTGAGTTTTCAGATTCTCCTTATGACATTTATAATCCTTGTAAACCTGGTTCTCGATTTGGCATGACAGCCGAGCAGCTTGGCGATGTCTTACCGCGAGGAGTTGAAGGTTTTCATTTTCATACGCTATTTGAGGCAGATTCCCTTGCGCTGGAAAACGTGCTAGCTGTTTTTGTAAAGAAATTTGGCAGGTTTTTATCTAAACTAAAATGGGTGAACATGGGTGGGGGTCACCTAATAACAAAAAGGAATTATGATAGACATCATTTGATCAAGATTTTAACAGATTTCAAGAATAAGCATGATGTTGGAATTATACTGGAACCCGGCAGCGCTTTTACATATCAATCGGGTTATTTAGTCTCTACGATATTAGATATCGTTGAAAATAACGGTATCAAAACGGCAATTCTTGATGTTTCATTTACCTGCCATATGCCCGACTGTTTGGAGATGCCCTATAAACCTGCCATCTTGGGAGCCACCGATGAAAGGAAAGGAAAAGCAACCTACAGGATGGGGGGGGTTAGTTGTTTGGCGGGCGACTTCATGGGGAATTGGTCATTTGATAAAGAACTAAACCTTGGTGACAAAATCATATTTGATGACATGATTCATTACACGACTGTAAAAACGACGATGTTCAATGGGGTCCATCAT
>JAOUFU010000547.1 GCA_029858035.1 Phycisphaerae bacterium | reverse complement strand
GCATAAGAAAAACTAGAAAAATTAGGGACAGTCAATTACTTTTTCTGCCATACATTTGATAATCATACCACAACCCGCAATTGCCGTCAAACAGTTTAGTATCTCGCATATTGTGTTTATTAGGGACAGTGGGGCTGTCCCTAGTTTATATGTCTCTAATTATCCCCCTCACTTTCTTCATTATCTTCCGTATTCAGTTCGTCACTATCCCATGATGGAGTATTTTCCTCTTTGTTTTGGACGTTATTGGAACTAAGTCCATAGCTGCCAGGACCACGAGGATGGCATTCTTTGCATAGTATTTGGCCATTCTCTATCAAAGTCAATCCGCCATCGGCGTGAGCTTCTATATGATGCGCCTCAGCATCCTGCCATTCTACTTCATTTTTACACTTAGCACATCGTTTGTTTTGTACGAAATAGAGGAGTTCTTTTTCTTCTTGCGTAAAAGCCCGTTTGGGGTCTCTTCTTTTTAATGGTTCCATATACTTAAACATTTTGTTGACAAAAAATTGATGCCGTAGTGAAACAGATTCTTTGCTAGTCGAGTCTGTCCTTGCTAAAATACCATAATGCTGCCAAAACTCATTGCTTTCGTTCTTCTCTTTTGTAGCTTTTGCAAGCTCAAGCAAAAACTTATCTAGGGCTTTTGAAAATTTTTCTCCCCAATCATCAGAGAAATGACCAAGCAAAGCATCGATCAGCAAAATGGTATGCAAAACAGTATGCACTCTCAACGGAGGTCGTTTAGAGGAATGTAAAACCTCATATGCCTTATCGAGTACCCTGTAGAAGCGGTCAACCATTGAGCCCGGCGATCTTGGATCAAAATCAAGTAAATGACGGTAGAATTCGTCAATATGTTTCGAACTCAGACCACAAAATGGGTTACCGGCATTCCGTCTTGAGTAAAATGTCATAAAAACCTGTGCACAACATTGCCTAATCGAACCTCTTTTATCTGTACCACTGTGCTTTAATTTCACCCAAAAATCATGTCCTATGAAATTCGGTTTTTTGCCTGCTGTTTTGATTATAAATTTAGAAAGCGCTCCAGGCCAAGCATCTCTTTTCTCTTGAGAATTAAGAGGAAGTCCAGCTTGTAATCTGACAAACAGTTCTCTAACTTCGTTTAAATTTTCACTCTTAATTATTGAAGCCCGTAATTCAGTAGATAAGAATTTATCTTTTAATTCTTGTGGCAATACTTCAAAGGTCATCCCACCCCATGGACAAAGGTTATCTCCTAAAAAACGCGGCAGCCCTGTTTTATCCCGTTTTGGATCAAACAATTTGAATCCATTATTTGAAAATCTGTAAATTGCGTTAATCCTCTGTTGACCATCAATTATTTCAAAGGTATTAGTACTTAACCTATCAGCTTCGTTTTTTATAAAGTGGAAGTAAAAAAGCGGAAGTGGGTAGCCGCGAAAAATTGAATCTATTAGAAGTTTTTCTTGCCGATTCGTCCAAACGGCACCCCGTTGGTATTCTTCATTAATAAGCAGCAAATTCTTCTTTTTCCATTCAATCAGCTGAGTTATTTTGAAACTCTCCGGCTCATGTTTCATTCTTTTTCTTCCTTAATAGAACACCTTGCGCAATCTGAACAATCAAGGGACGCCATTACTTATTTCTCCCTTTCATTGAGGCCCTTTCATATCTCATATTTAGTTGATAATTGTTAGTATATAGTATATAGCCGTTTCTGGTTGGGCGAATGTTGATTAAAAAAAAGCATAATTTCAGATTTCAGATTTCAGATATAAGATTTCAGATTTCAGATATAAGATTTCAGATTTTAGATTAAGTTGCCAGCTGCCGGTTGCCAGTTTCCAGTAGATAAACGACAGTTGTCAGTTTTCAGTTGTCAGGCCCAGTTAGAAAGTAAACATTCGACTTCGTCTTCATACTTCTAACGGGCTAAATTTCCGGTTGCCAGTTTCCAGTAGATAAACGACAGTTGCCAGAAGCCAGTTGGCGGTTGCCAGCAGTTTGTAGTTCACGAAAGCATAGTTTGTACCTCGTCCGGATTCCGCAATAAATGCGGAATGACAAACAGGCGGTTCAATGCAAGAATCCGCTCAAAGAAGTACCACGCCGTAATGTGAATAAAATAGCATAGAACTTGCCAAAGGGCAAGAGAAAAGGAGGAAAAGAATATCGAATATCCACCGCAAGGTGTCCTGTGGAGAACAAGGAATATCGAATGATGAAGTTAGAAGCGTCTGGAACCCCTCACAAATGATTAAGGATGAGTGATTATTGATTATTGTTTGAGATTCTTCCCCCGCACTACAATGAGTGCAGGGCCAAAAGGCTATTTACGCTCAGAATGACGCTGAAGGTTACCATCCCCAAAGCCTTCGGCTTTGAGGCTGCCACCCGAAGGAAATGATTCCGCCATAGGCGGATCTTCGATAGGGATTATTGATAATTTGTTTAAATAAGACGTCTGGGTCCCCCTCACAAATGATTAAGGATGAATGATGATTGATTATTAGGGGAATTTACTCCAGAGAGATAACCCCCGTGAGATAACGCTCCGTTATCCCACAGGGCAAGCTCACGTGGCAGGCGTTTCACTATCCCACAGGGTAAACTCACGGGGCAGGTAAAGCTCAGAATCAGGCTCAAAAAGGGCGTTTTTCGGGAAAATAAAGGTGATTGGTTCATCTACGGAGATAATATAAAGGTCACAAACCGAAATTTTGCCGGTGCATTTATCGTAATTGTGAGTTTTTTGCCTATAAAAAGCAATTTTTTGTAACAAAATCGGCCTCACAAGCGTCTGATACTATTGAAGCTTTGGCTTCCCAACAGACGTAAAGACCAAGGAGACAATCTTTGTTGTCAACGTAACTTCTGTACTGATAGAGGATTACGGCTATGCAGACTATAGTTTTTTGAACTTAGGTAACCAGAATGAACTTTCAGAGTAAGAAAAAATTAGGTCAGCTGCTTTGTGAAAAATTGTATTTGGATGAGTCCAACCTCGAA
This sequence comes from Phycisphaerae bacterium, assembly GCA_029858035.1. GTDB lineage: Bacteria > Planctomycetota > Phycisphaerae > Sedimentisphaerales > Anaerobacaceae > CS2-K091. The sequence goes on along the minus strand of JAOUFU010000547.1, from coordinate 16 downwards.
ATTGGACTTGCAGAAC
>JAOUFU010000546.1 GCA_029858035.1 Phycisphaerae bacterium | reverse complement strand
AGAGGCTTTCTGAACTTTCCAGGGAATGGCTGTTCAGCAGGAGCATTTTTCCTCAGGACAGGCTTTGCAGCCGATATAAGGTTGAGCCGGGTAATCTGCTTTCGTCGATTGCCAGAGAGTATGAAGTGCCCTGGGAGGCCCTTATGGAAGTCAATCGTATTAGCCGTCCCGAGCTGCTCAAGGCCGGAGAGATGATAAAAGTGGTCCGCGGCCCGTTCCACGTCAGGGTATGTCGTTCGAGTTTCACGATGGATTTGTATCTTCAGGAAACGTTCGTTCGCAGTTTTCGTGTGGGTATTGGCATGGAGGGTAGAGAGACGCCGACAGGTATGTGGCGTGTTAAGCCTGGCGGCAAAATGATATCGCCCAAGTGGACGGACCCGGACACCCACAAAACTTATACGGCCAAAGACCCGGATTATCCTTTGGGCTCGCGATGGATAGCACTGGAAGGTGTCAGCGGCGATGCCAAAGACAGGAGAGGCTTTGCCATTCACGGCACGAAGAAGCCGGAAGAAATCGGCACCGCCGGTTCACGCGGATGTATTCGTCTCTACAACGGCGATGCGATACTATTGTATAACTTACTGACGCCGGGCCTTTCACGAGTGGAAGTAGTGGACTAAGGAATAATATTGACGAACCAAGAGCCGGCTTCTGAGCTGTGGTGTTGAAAAGGGGCCGTAAGGCGTAAACAACAATTCATGTTGCAAAACAAAAGGGCTGAGAGCATAACGCTTTCGGCCTTTTTTATAGATTTGGGCCGGTAATTGCAGATTCAGCCGCATTTTTGCACAAAAAACACCGGATCTGATTTTGAATTTTTTACAAAAAGGTTTTGACTGTAGTTCCGATAAATAGTATAATCAAGCTTTCTAAGAGCGGATACAACTTGATTTGATTGTTTTGCTGGAAGAGTGGAAGATGCGGAATTCAAGCAAAACTTTTGGCCTGACCCGGGGAAAACACGGTAGATGGTTTGCGCTGTGCTTTTTCAGATTGTCAAATCATGCACACTGCTGAAACTTAATGAAGAAGGGAGAATCATGAAACTCATCAATTGTTTTCGAACGTGGGGAGGATTAACGTTTTTGGCTTTGGTAGTCATCCTGACCGGACAGCTCTCTAAAGCTGAGCACGTTATTCTCGAATCAGCGACAATGGGCCCAACCGGCCAAGTCGAGGGCTATCTTGTGGACTACTCTCAATATATAGGTGCGCGTTTTTATGTTGACCGACGTCTTGAGGTCACTCAGATAGGCGGCCATATTGCTCAAGCGATTTTTGGCGCGGATTTTTTCGGAGCAATTGTGTCACTGAGCGGTCCGAGCGATCTTCCGGATGGTTACCCTTTTACTTATTCTGAGGTTGTCGCTTCGACTGTTTTTGATCCCGGTTATTTCAGTAGTGACTTCCGGACTCCGCTTTCGGTCGAATTAAATCCCGGCTATTACGCCCTGGTTTTTGGTACGGATACTTTAGGTTCTGCAAATGGCTACGGGATAATGCCCTATTTAGGGCAAACATCTTTTCCTTCAGCATCCTATTTCGTGTTCTGGCCCGGTTATGGTTGGGGTAACGTCCCATCAAACGATACCCGATTTGTGATAGAAGGGAATACAAAGTATTGCGATGCTTCAGGCAGCGACTATTTAGAGTGGCAGTACATAAAGGGCGTCCAGGTTGGCACTATAAATAATATTCCAACCGGTAATAACCATTATGCTGATTACACTTCGTTATCTACGACGATGATTCCGGAGATTAGTTACCCGTTAACGATTACTCGCGGCAACCCCTGGGATGATGTTTATGATAAATGCGGGGCATGGGTGGACTGGAACTGGGATAAAGATTTTTCTGATTTGGGTGAGCAGATAACTATGAGTTTAGGTGCTGATCCGTGCACTTTCACAGGTACTATCACGCCTCCGGCAGGTATTGATCCGGGTGATACTCGTTTGCGCGTCCGTATAGCGTGGAACGAGGTTCCACAACCATGCGGCGGTTCAAACTATGGCGAGGTTGAGGATTATACGATTACTATTGCCGGCGACGCAGGTGGGATCAGCGGCATCATATTTAACGACCTCAACGGCAACGGCGTACTGAATGGCGGCGAACCGGGCCTTGCGGGCTGGGAGATTTATCTCGACCTAAATAACAACGGTCAGCTCGACACCGGTGAGCGGAACACCATTACGGGTCCTGATGGCAGTTATGAGTTCTCATCCCTGGTTGCTGATACTTACACAGTTGCTGAAGTGATGCAGGCCGGCTGGAAACAAACCTACCCTGCCGTTGGAGGGGCGCACTCGGTAACTGTCACCGAAGGTGCCACCACCGAAAATATCAACTTCGGCAACTGGCAGTCAGGCGGAAATGTTGTTTATCTCAAAGCGATTGAAGATACGTATGCAGACAGCAGCAGTCCCGAAGCAAATTACGGCAGTGAGAATGAATTTTACAGCGGTAAGGATGGGAGTTCCATTTGCCGTGCCTATCTGAAATTTGACATTTCAAGCATTCCGCCGGGCCAGGTTATGACCTCTGCGAAATTACGTCTTAATAATAACTACATCACTAATCCGGGACCGGAACTGGTGGTTGATCGAGTTATCGATAAGTGGGATGAATCGACAGTTACCTGGAATTATCAACCAATTGGAGGTTCGTCAGATCCTATGGCAGTCAATAAAGAGTATGTATACGGTGATACAACTGTATGGGATGTTACCGACGATGTGGATGATGATTATGTCTATGACGGTTTTTGTAGTCTGCGAATCACAAGCTTCGATGAAGGCCTGGACCGAGATGCAAGTTTCTGGAGTAAGGATTCAGGTAATCCCCATTTGGCCCCGACGCTGGAGGTTGAGTATGCACCTATCTTCGGGGGTGGAACCGGTGAACCTAACGATCCGTACCAGATACGGACCGGTGAACAATTCAACCGGATCGGATTGTATTCTAATCGCTGGCGTAAGCATTATAAGCTGATGGATAATATCTCCTTGGCG
>JAOUFU010000081.1 GCA_029858035.1 Phycisphaerae bacterium | reverse complement strand
TCCTTCTTCACCGTCTTTGCTCAGATAACTTAACTTCACCATCGCTTTATCGCTTTCTGCTGTAACATCCTCTGCCTTCCATACAACTTTGTCGAATCCCTTGATACCGCCGTGCAGATGATTGGGCCCGTTGTTGGCAGCCAGTTGATACTCGACATCATTTAGCTTGAATTTAGCTCCACCGATTCGGTTAGCATATCGACCGACAGTGGCCCCGAAGTAGGGATGCCCTTTGATGTATCCATCAAGGGTGTCGAAGCCGAGGGTAATATCAGCCGGCTTGCCGTTTTTGTCCGGCACCTCTAATGAAACCAAAATCGCGCCGTAGTTGGTAATTTTTGCTGTAATGCCGTTGGTATTTGTCATGGTGTACAGGTCAACTTCCTGCCCATCGGGGGTTTTGCCAAAAGATTCTGTGTTGATACTCATTACTTTTTGCTCCTCAGCTTTCGTTCCATGTGAAGTTTCTGTTCCTTTCTTTTCGCAGCCGACCACGATTAAGGCCGTTATTGCTAAAACAAGATTGACCCAGACTATTCTTTTCATTTTCAGCTCCTTGCTCTTTAAATACGGATGTTTGTGCACTTTCCAGACGTGTTCGGAGTATAACGGGGGGGAAGTGAAATATCAAAAAAATTATTGGTATTGCCTTAATTCATAGTTGAGTCTTCGGTGTTGGATTTTTGGTGCCGCAATCGTGATTTTGAGTGAAGTGAGGAACTTTTCCCTCTCCCACCCTTTTCGGTTGCGCCAGAGGCGATATTTATTAATTCATTGGCAGTGCAGGAGAATAGGCGGTCTCGTTGCCGTGGATATCACGTGCCTTGACACGAAAACGATAGTCCTGTCCGCTGTATGTGCTTACCAGGACAGTGTATGAGGGGCTGCTTTGCCAGCCACTGCTGAAACCATTAGGCGGAAGTTTAGGATAATCCAGGCATTCGAAGTAATATTGCACGCCTCCACTTGGGTCTGTAGCTGTTTTTGCCGTCATCGTGGCACAGTAGCCACCGGGGCATTGAATTTCATGAGGTCCACCGCCCGAAGCCCATTGCATCGGGTTAGGTTCCGGCGGCGTTGTGTCTGGGGGCGGCTCATACCCGACATCTACAAGCCAATTGTTGGCGAGTTTTGCCAAGTCATAGAAGTCCACGTCGTCATCAAGGTCTAAATCGCCTGATAATACAGTTCTTACGGAAAGAACCATCGAAAACGTGCTATATATTGATCCGTTCATGGCGCCCCACCCTTCTACCTTTGTAGAATTCTCTGCGAAAATACCAATTACATCACCAATAAGAGCCGGGAAAGCATGTATGCCACTAAACCAATCGGTGGAACCGCCATTTGTTACATTAACATCGGGAAAGCTCAATACCTCCTTTTCCCTGGGCGGCTCTGTAGCTACAGGCGTAAGCAGGCCGCGTGTGATTGCAATATGGTCCATAGTCCCCGAGCCTCCGATTCGGAGGGATGTGGTACCATTATTGGTTGAAATGTTTGCAGTGTGGTTATAATAAACCATTACATCATCACCGTTCTGCTCGTTTGCATCCGGCATAATTTTATAGAATATCCCGTAGCCTTGAGCATTTTGGGTTCTGTTGAAACCTTTGCCGCGTGCGTAACAATAGCTGTAATCCGCCGCACCTTCGGCGATAGAGAATGATTGTATGCGAATAGAATTAGTGCTGGTGTCGCTGCGGATATCGTTAAGTACGTAAAAACGCGCTTGAGGAACACCGGTAGATACTCTGCTAACAGAAACAGAATTTGTACTGTTCTGTGTCAGGGTCCAGGGTCCATCGAATAAAGGGTTATTGTATGCGTAAACATCGTAGTTGGCACGAAATCCGCCCGCATGGTAGACAAAGTGTGCCCCGTGGACAGTGCCGATAGTGCAAAGTAAAATAAAAATAGTCAAAAATCGTTTCATTTTCCCTCTATGGTTAAATCTTTGTCAACCAGTGGGTTATTTCCAATATTTTACCAAATCAGCAGGCTTTTGTCCATATATTCGGCTCCGCAAATGGTTTAATTCCGTCCATACAGGCATTAGTTGCACGGAATCGCCTGTCAATCATTGAATTACCGGATGTAAATTGGTAGTATCGACAAAAATTTTTGTGCGTCCTGCGCGAGAAATATCGCGTAAATCAGGAGCGCAGTACGATATCGGAACAACATTCATCTCATACGGTAAAAACGGCAAGGAATAGTGAATCGCAAATTCAAGAAAGCAGGAGGACATGGATATGAAAAGTAAATCCATTAGTCGGCGTAATTTTATGAAGGGCTGTGCGGCAGGTGCATCCGTGTTTATGAGCGGTGGTTTAGCTGGAAAACCGGCTTCGGCGCAAGAAAACAAAAGGCCTAACATCGTCCTGATTGTCAGCGACGACCATGGGCTTGACGCGGTGGGCTGTTACGGTAATCCGGTGGTCAAGACGCCGAACCTGGATGGTTTGTCGCGTGAGGGAGTGCGATTTACGAATGCTTTTTGTACGACGGCAAGCTGCAGCGCCAGCCGGTCGGTGATTTTGACTGGTATGTATAATCACGCCAACGGCCAGTACGGGCACCAGCACAGCTATCATCATTTTGTATCCTTTCCGAATATCAAGAGCCTGCCGGTGTTGCTGACCGAGTCAGGATACAGGACGGGGCGGATTGGCAAGTATCATGTTGCACCGGATGAGGTTTATAAATTCGACGTAGCGCTGCAGGCCGACAGCCGCAGTCCGGTCGAGATGGCTGAGAAATGCAGAGCCTTTGTTGCCGCTGATGGGCCGTTTTTCCTTTACTTCTGCACAAGCGACCCGCACCGCAGCGGGGACAGGGTCGAGGATCTGCCCGGCAAACCTGACCGATTTGGAAATCGTCCCCAGGGCTACCGCGGCATAACAGAAGTCAAGTACAAGCCCGAGGATGTGATTGTTCCACCGTTCCTGCCTGACACGCCGGAGTGCCGGGCCGAGCTGGCGCAGTACTATCAGTCGGTTTCGCGCGTTGACCAGGGGGTGGGTCGAGTGTTGGCGGTCCTTAAGGAAGCGGGCAAATATGATAATACGATTGTTATCTATATCTCCGATAACGGCGTTGCGTTTCCCGGGGCCAAGACGACACTGTATGAGCCGGGTATGCGTTTGCCCTGTATTGTGCTCAATCCCGGCTCCAAGAAAAAGGGTATCATGTGCGACGCATTAATTAATTATGCAGATTTGGCACCGACGATACTCGATTTTGCCGGCGGGCAGCCCGGCAGGGCTGAGTTCCAGGGGCGTTCGTTCAAGCCGGTGCTCGAAACCGAACATCCAAAGGGATGGGACGTTACTTTCGCTTCACATACCTTTCACGAGATAACGATGTATTACCCGATGCGGGTGGTGCGGCAGCGCAGGTATAAGCTGATTTGGAACATCGCGCACGGCCTGGACTATCCGTTCGCCAGCGACCTCTGGGAGGCTTCGACGTGGCAGGCGACGATTCGGCGGGGAGATAAGTATTATGGCAAACGAACGGTTGAAGCATATCTGCATCGGCCGAAATTTGAGTTGTACGATCTGGAAAAAGACCCGCATGAGGTAAAGAACCTGGCGGAGAATCCAAAGTATGCCAGGGTGCTTGGCGAGCTGAAAGAACAGCTAAAGGCGTTTCAGGAGCGGACAAAAGACCCGTGGATAGTCAAGTGGCAATATGAATGAGACTAAGAGCGCTTGACAATTGGCTGTCGGCGGTTATAATGTGGGCTTCGATTGGTTATCCTTTTAGAGCGATATATAAGGACGGTATACCGGGCAGGGAAGCCCCCTTTTTTTTACAGAATAACTGAATTTGATTCCTCGGTGAAAAAAGGCATACAATATGATGCAAAAAGGCCCTGCAATTTGGCAGGGCCTTTCGATTCTTTCAAGCCTTGTTATTTGTTTAGACAGGCTTTACGTTGGTTGCACAAGGGCCTTTTTTACCTTGTCCGACCTCGAATTCGACATTCTGGCCTTCATCGAGGGACGCATAGCCCATCGTCTTAATTTCTGAGTGGTGGACAAAGAAATCGTCGCCGCCATCATCCGGGGTAATAAAACCAAACCCCTTACTTGAATTGAACCATTTTACTTTACCTGTACTCACAATGTTCTCCTTAGGCCCAAAAGGCCTGTAAATAAAGATTCCCTCATCATTCTTTTTGAGGGGTATGCTTCGAGGGATGCTAAGAATACTCCTAAACTACATAAAATAAATATAGCAATAAGTTCTCCTATTGTCAAGAAAATAATTGAGTAATTCGGCCAATTCATCAATTTTGCTGCGTAATAAGCATTATTCTATGGGTCCAAATTCCCCACACCAGCTTTTTTCGTCAACATCAGGCCAATCCGTCCCGTTGTTGCCGTTCCTCCATACCGGGGGATATCTACGGCATTCACCATAGAAACTCGGCAAGTCAACAGTTTGGAAAAATTTACAACCCCTGCATTTTTGGGTCTGCTCCTGAGTTTTCATGTCTCACCTTACTTTCTTTAAACAGTATCTATACCACAATGTTCCAATGAGAAAAGCCTGATTCAAGGTATCCTCGGATGTTTCACTTGCCGGATTTCCCACATGGAATTCATTTCAATTTCCTTCTTAAACCTTTAAACCTAAAAGCCCTGTTCCGCAACTTCGGCTGATATTGGATCTTCGCACTGCTCTACCTGATATTCCTTAACCAATTTATTAACAAGTAATCTGACCGGTACGATTTCATTACACCTCCAGGCATTTGAACCGGCGAAGGCAAAAGATTCATCCAGATTTCCCTCTGCCGCGTTTGCCAGAACTTCAGTTGTACAATACGGTGCTTTGTCGGGTTCACACGTCCTGAGACATTGATATTTACATTTAAAGGGAACAGTCCTGCCCTGATTGATTTCTTCTACAAATCTATTGCTTGTGACTCTTCCCGGCAGGCCTACAGGACTTTTTATGATTGTTATATCCTCGGCATGGGCGTTTATATAAGCCTGCTTGAAGTTCTCGTGGACGTCACATTCATCTGTACAAACGAAGCGTGTTGCCATCTGAACTCCGGAAGCCCCTAATCCGAGGAAATGAGCCATGTCCTTTCCATCGAAAATTCCCCCGGCAGCAATGACGGGGATTTTCGGATTAAACGTGTTGGCAATCCTGAGAACTTCCTGGAGTGTGTGCTCGAGGCTGGAAGTTGTATTGTCTAATACGTTCTGATAATGATATCCTAAATGGCCGCCCGCTTTTGTGCCCTCAACAATGATTGCATCGGGTATTCTATCGAAATTCACCTTCCATCTTTTACAGAGGATTCTGAATGCCCTGGCTGAAGAAACAATCGGAATCAATTTGATATCATCTCCGTTCAGATATTTTGGCAGACTTAAGGGCAGCCCCGCGCCGGATATTATCATGTCCACCTTTTCATCGACTGCGGCCCTGACAAGGGTGTCATAATCGGAAAGGGCAACCATAATATTGACGCCGATTACTCCGCCGGTCATACTCCGTGCTTTTCGGATTTCATGTCTCAACGCTTCGGAATTTATTTCACTGGAATCAGATTTTGGAAAGTTCTCATACCTTCCTATGCCGGCACTTGCAATGACCCCTGCACATCCTTCATTTGCGACGGCTCCGGCAAGATTCGCTCTTGATACTCTGACGCCCATTCCGCCTTGTATTATGGGAGGACTGATTTCCAAATTCCCAATCTTGAGGGTTGGCATACTATCTGCATACATAGAGCACCTTTTCTTAACAAAGGTTGGCAGATTAAGAGAAATGACGAGAATGGTGATTTCCGAAGTTGTTATTCTGGGGCGTTGTTTCTGCTGTTTCAACTCTCTTGTGAGCAATCATTCCAATAAAATATTATTATACGATATCCTTATTATCGGCTAAACACAACAAATATTTTTATTTTTTGAGCAAATATATTCCGAGCGCGGACCGTTTCAGTCGGATATCTGTATCAAGATCAACGGTTTTAGCCGTATAATACTATTCGGTCACTTAGGTTGTTTCTTTGGTCTTGCAGATCGAACTTATCAAACAAATCTTGTAGGTTTAGCAGGAATAGTTATAATTTGGCTTTGGCCGGAATAATAAAGAATTCACTGACGGTAATCCATTGTGTGAGAAGTTGTAAGTATTGGATTATAAAGGGGATACGTAAATGGCATTATTGTTAGGATATGATGTCGGAAGCTCGTCGATAAAAGCGACGTTGATGGAGGCTGAGACGGGAGAGGTTTTGGCGACAGCTACTTCGCCGGATAAAGAATTAGAGATTATCGCCCAAAAGCTCGGCTGGGCGGAACAACAACCGAGCGTCTGGTGGGAGCATGTCGTAAAGGCCACAAAGAGCATTAGTGCACAGGTTCAAAAGAGCACAAGTTGCAGTATGGCTGATGTGGAGGCAATCGGGATTTCCTACCAGATGCATGGCTTGGTGGCCGTGAATAAAAGCAAGGAAGTGCTCAGGCCTTCGATAATCTGGTGCGATAGCAGGGCGGTACAAATCGGCGAAAAAGCGGCAGCGGAAATCGGAGAAGAAAAGTGTCTTAAAAGTTTGCTCAATCTGCCGGGCAATTTCACCGCCTCGAAATTAAAATGGGTGATGGAAAACGAGCCGGATGTTTATTCGAAGATTCATAAAATAATGCTGCCCGGTGATTATATCGCGATGAAGATGACAGGCGAGATAAAGACGACTCCATCAGGTCTTTCCGAAGGGATAATGTGGGATTTTCAAAAGCACGGTCTTGCCGATTTGTTATTGGATTACTATGGCATCAGCAGCGAAATGATTGCTGACGTTGTGCCGACGTTTTCGGTTCAGGGAGAGCTGGCAAAAGAAGCGGCGGAGGAATTGGGATTGAAGGCCGGGACGAAGATATCATATAGAGCCGGTGACCAGCCAAATAATGCACTGTCTTTAAATGTTTTGAATCCGGGAGAAATAGCGGCCACGGCGGGGACTTCCGGCGTGGTTTACGGTATCAGCGACAGAGGTGATTACGATCCCAAATCGAGGGTGAATACTTTTGTTCATGTCAATTACAGTGCTGAGGAGCCGAGGTACGGTGTGCTCTTGTGTCTCAATGGGACAGGGATATTGAACAGTTGGCTGAAACACAACGCGGCCGGCACAATCAACTACGAAAAGATGAATGAATTGGCCGGTCAGGTTGAAGTAGGTTGTGACGGACTTGTGGTTTTGCCTTATGGCAATGGGGCTGAAAGGACGCTGGAGAATAAAAATATCGGCGCATCCGTCCACGGTCTGAACTTCAATACGCATAGCAGGGCGCATCTGCTCAGGGCGGCACAGGAGGGTATTGTCTTTGCGTTGAATTACGGTCTTGGAATTATGCGCCAGGCCGGTGTACTGGCGCAGAAGGTTCGGGCCGGCCACGCGAATATGTTCCTTAGCCCATTGTTCGGCGAGGCCTTTGCGACTGTGACGCAATCGGTAGTGGAATTATATAATACCGATGGCTCGCAGGGAGCAGCAAGGGGAGCCGGTATCGGTGCGGGCATTTATAAAGGTCCGGAAGATGCCTTTGCGGGCCTAAAACCCGTTAAGACAATCGAGCCGAATGAAAAGTTAGCTTCCGTCTATCAAAAGGCGTATGATAGATGGGAAAATGTTTTGAAACAACAATTAGAAGTATGACTCGTGACATGAGCAATATGACACGATAGCCAATTAGAAAGGAGTTGGTAAATGGCAGCGGAAAAATCTTTACACAGTATATGCAGATGGACATTTAATCCGGGCAAGGGCGGGTTTGTGCCCGGTGACATGCGGCCGGAATGGGGAGGCAGCTTCGGAACGCCGGAGATGATTAAGCTGGTGAAAGACAAAGTTTCTCCGCGGCTGCCTGATAACGTTGAGCTTGGAATCGAGATGCATTACGATGCCGAGGTCGATGACGATAACGCTGCGGCGGTGGCTGATGCGCTGGTGGATTGTGGATTGTACCTGGCGATGATAACACCGGGGGCACACTGTCACTTTGGATACGGCGGGGTCGCGTCTCTGGATGCGGCAGAGAGGAAGGCGGCTGAGGAATTGGGGACGAGGACGGTCGACCTGGCGTACGGGACTTTGAAGAAGGCGTGGCATCCCGATGAGAGCAAAGCACCGGCGTTAATAATCTGGAACGGCTCGTTCGGTTATGACATTGCGACCATCGGAATCTGGCAGATGTATCAGAACCTCAAGGAAAGCATCGCGGGCTTATGTAAATATGAGCAGGAGAAGGGCGGCAGCCTGTATATTGGTTTTGAGCCGAAGCCGAACGAGGGGCATCCGGCTATGCTGATTCCGACCGTGGCTAGTGCGATACTTTTCTGGAGAAAAATTGAGGAGGAGTTTGGCGTATCGAGAGCCAGGAAAGGTGTCAATAAAGAGTTCGGGCATTCGGAAATGATAGGGCTCGACCACGTTGCAGATACGGTTGAAGAGCTGGACAATGATGCGATGGTGCACATGCACTTGAACAGCCAGGGATATAACGACGGCATCATTCTCGGCGGGCCGGGCAAGTACGATATCGACCACGGGGCGAGAGTCAACGGTATGAATGTTGCCATTGCGGGGCTTATTCAGCAGGCGGGCTTTAGCCGGTGGAAGGGCCACGATATGCAGACGCGGGCCTACGATAATGCCGAGCAGGGAATCGACAGAGTGGTCAGAAGCGTATTGAGCTGGGAAGCGTGCGAAAAAGCTGCGCGAGAGCTGGATACTAAGGCCCTGATGAAAGTGCTCGGCAAACGGGAAACCGCCAAAGCCGAAGATATGATGAGAGACGCTGTTGTGGCCGCTCAGAAGTATTTCGACGAAATGTACCAATAAGAGGCATCAGATAATCAGCATTGCATCGCCGTAGGAATAAAAGCGGTATCGCTTCTCGATGGCGTGATTGTAAGCGGCAAGGATGTTGTCGATGCCAGCGAATGCCGCCACCAGCGCAAGTAGCGAGGATGTGGGCAGGTGAAAATTCGTTATCATCGCGTCGACTATCTTGAATTTATAGCCGGGCTTGATGAAAAGACTGGTTTTGCTGCTGATAGCTTCGATTAGTGAATTGGTCGCCACCGTCTCAAGGACGCGTGTGGAGGTTGTTCCGATAGCGATTATTCGGCCCCCTTCTTCTTTTGCTGCATTTATTATGTGGGCATTTTCTTCGTCGATGCTGAATCGTTCCTGATGCATTTGATGGTCTTCGAGATTTTCTGCGGTTATCGGCTTGAATGTCCCGGCTCCTACGTGTAGTGTTACAACAGCGAGGCGAACGCCGGCCTGTTGTAATCGCTCGATAAGCGGTTTTGTAAAATGCAGCCCGGCTGTCGGCGCTGCTACCGCCCCGGGGGTTTTTGCATAAACCGTTTGATAGCGCCGTTTGTCGATTTCCGCTGCCGCCAAGTCATCATCTCGCTTGATATACGGCGGCAATGGGGGGAAGCCAATATTATCAAGGATGGTTTCGGCCCGCCACTGGCGGGCATCCGTTTCTATCTTCATCCTGCATGTGCCATCGGCGGTCTTGTCGAGGACTACCGCTGTGCAAAAATCCTTTTTTGCCTTGTCTTTTAGATGGAACATGTCGCCGGGTTTTACTTTACGGGCGGCTTTTAACAAAACCTGCCAGGTGCCGGTTTCGGTTTCGGCCAGAAATAATCCTTCGAGCTGGCCTCCGGTGCTGCGCTGGCCGAAAAAGCGGGCCTGCAAAACTTTGGTGTCGTTAAGCACAAGGCAGTCGCCGGGTGAAAAGAAATCACCAATCCTGTCAAATTGGCTGTCTATGATATCGCCGTTTTTGCGGTTGAAAACAAGCAAACGCGAGCTGCTTCGAATATCACCAGGCTGTTGGGCGATCAGTTCCGGCGGCAAGTGATATTGGAGCTTATCTGTCTTCATAACCCCAACGTTATCAGACGCCTGGCTAAATGGCAAAAAAAAATCGCCCAATAAAAAGTGGATTCTGACATTTAAACTGCGATAGGGCTCCGCTGCGGAGATTCCGGCATAAAGTGTCTCAATGCCGGGGACGATGTTAGTAAGGCAAACACAACTTGCGGCATGTGTCTTGGTTTGCCACGAATGGCCTTTGCTTTCGCACGGGTAAACTTGTCGGCGCGAATGCGGGGATGGGTGCCGGATAGTTTTTCGGAGATTAGGTCGATGACTTCGAAATATTTTGACAAAGAGGCAACTTCAATCGCGGTCCTGGACAGGGACGAGCTTAAGAGACGAATCAGAAACTTCAAGGGCCGATTCAAGCTGGATTTTAATGAAGATTATCTTAACAGTCTCAGTATAGACAGGTTAAGACACATCCTTTTGGCCGCCTTAATCAACGCAAAGCCTCACAATTAAAAAGCATTTTGCTCTTCAGACAGCATGTTTAGTTGCCGCCCGCCCAACTTGTGGAGAGATTTGTTTGGGATTATCTGCCCGGCGCGAAAAAAATCTGTAAGTACAGAAGGCATTCTTGTTAATGACTTGGTGGATAACCCAGTCCGCCCCAGCAGCCTTTCTGCATCCAGTATAAATCCTGAAAGTCCGCGTCAGAAGCCGGAGGCGTATCAGGCTCACCAGCGATCTGTTCACCCGGCGCATAGCTGCCGGTGTGATTCATGAAGCTGGCCAGGCCTGCGAATACCGTCCAACGGCCTTTCCACTTGTGGTGCTCACTGTGTCCGTCTGCAAAAGAAACGGTGGCCCCGTCACCGTGCCGGACGGGAGCGTCATCGAACCATCGTTCGTCACTATAATAAACGGCGAAGGCATCCGGAGTCATATGGCCTTCATCAATAAAAACGAGTCTGTGAGCGGGTTTATTAATCTCGCCCAGGCTTTTAACATGTGCGCCGGTTACCCCCTGGACTTCGGGGTGGCAAACAGCGTTCATGGAAAACATTATCGAGTATGTCAGGGCCTCACCGGCCAGACCGGTTGGGCACCTGTAGAGTCTGACATTGCTGGCATAAGGCCATAAGGCGCCGTTTCTTATCTCCTGCAAAACCGTGTCCCAGTCGCTGGGGGGAAACGACACGTCGGCCCAGGCCAGCTCATCTGTGTGGTCACCCCAGGGCATGTTGGCGTTGCTATAGCCTGTGGCGCCGTTGACAAGCTTGCCATCGTTATCATCTGCATACAAAAGCCATGCAAGCGTCAACTGATGCAGATTGTTAAGACACACGACCCGCTTGCCCTGTTCTCTGGCCCGCTCCAGCGCCGGCAGCAATAACGCCATCAACAGCGCAATAATGGCGATTACGACGAGAAGCTCTACCAGTGTAAAACCCGTTGGACATCCCCCCTTTTTCCGATTGGAAATCGTTTCTAACGCAGTAAAAATATTCCGCCCCTTCACAATAACTCCTTCGTTATTGCCAATCTTTGCGGCTATATTTTGCCACCCGGCCCGGTTAGAGACAAGCCCGCACAGAAAATTATGCTGCGGAATTGGCTATTAATGTACCGGGGTATTGTTAGGGTGTAAATTCCCCCAGCAGCCCCGTTGTATATACTGCAAATCCACGAGGCCATTTCCGGGCGGAAAGTTGTTGCTGTGGCCAATGGCGCGATCCTGGGCGTTCTTTATGGTATCGATGCCAATCCATTTGTGCCACTCGCTGTGTCCATCTGCGAAAGACAAGCTTACTCCATTACCGTGCCCGGCCGGAGGGTCGTCCCACCATAGTGGTGGGATCCTGTCATAATGAACGGCGAAGCTGTCCGGGGTCACCCAGCCTTCATCAATATAAACGATTCTGGAGTGCGGCCTGCGAATCGCGTTGATATTTTTCATCCACTGCACATCTTCTACAGTCCCGGACCTCTTAAGACCATTGACGCCATCCATTGCGGCGTAAGTGACCTCCTGTCCTGCCAGACCGGTCGGACACCGATAAAGTTTCATCGACTTGACATATGGCCACATTGCTCCCTGTCTGATAGCTCTTTTTTGATCATCCGGTTGTAATAGATCCCCGTTTCCGTAAGTAGGGGACTCACAAACACCTATCCAGGGAAGTTCGCCGGCATGATCGCCAGTAGTAGGAACATCAGCATAACCATGCCCTCGCGGGCCCGTTTGTGGTGCGCCGTTGACAATTCTGCCCCTGTTTTCATCTGAGTACATAATCCATCCAAGCGTCAACTGATGCAGATTGTTAAGACAAATTACCCTCTTTGCCTGCTCTCTGGCCTTTTCCAGCGCCGGTAACAATAACGCCATCAACACTGCAATAATGGCAATTACTACTAACAATTCAACGAGGGTGAATCCCCTTTTCTTGCTCATAATGATACTCCTTTTTCCTTAACCGCCTACGTTTCAGTACTGATACGAATAGTAAAATCAATAAGCATAAAACGCAGTGCTTATAAACACTACGGTATTTTCCCCCAAACGGCTATACGCATATCCCTCAAGTCCTGCCTGTACTCAACGGTTCCAGCCCCGGGCGAATAGTTAGGCACGCGTCTCTCTCCGGCGTCTACCGTTCCCACTCCTTTCCACTTCCAGAATCCACTGTGGCCGTCCGCAAAGACAAAGGTCATGCCTCCGGTGTGTCGCGCGGGGGGCGGATCTATCCATTTCCCCGGATTGCTGTACCCAACTCTGAAACCGAAGTTGTTCACCCAGCCTTCACA
>JAOUFU010000545.1 GCA_029858035.1 Phycisphaerae bacterium | reverse complement strand
TTCCAAAACGCAATCGTCCCGTAGGGACATTAATGTCTGTAGAAAAATAGCTTGACGCAAGACCGTCCCGGTAGGGACGGAATGTTTTTGGTTATTCTATGGTTGAAAAATATTCCGTCCCTACCGGGACGGGCATGGAATCTTAATCAATTCTACAAACATAAAATCCCTACGGGATAAATGTTATATGCGTTTCGAGAAATCCATACTGTGGGTTTTTATCAAAGTAAATGGAGAGTGGTTCTTTGATGGTGGCAGCCAACTCTTCTTTTAACGCATCAACAAAATCGGTTACCCAACCACTGCGGTTATCGTTGTGACGGTAACTGATAAAGATATCATATTCATAGTTGGGTACTATTGACGGCATTTATTCCGGGAAATTTAATTTTGAGGACAGTGCTTTAAATCGTTGATCATTTCGCAGTGAAATTAGAAATGGACTGGCTTTAAAATATTCTAATTGTTCATCTTTTTCATTAACCGCTTTCTCAAGCCAACGAAATGCCTCGTCTTTCTCACCAAGAAAAGCATAAATTTCAGCAAGCCTAAATGCGTCACCCTTGGATTTTATTTTGTCCAGAAACTTATTCGCTTTATCATATCTGCCTTCCATGGAATAGATCAATGAATAACAAAAGTCTCTACGATAATCTCCACTATAAAAATCACTATCAGGCTCATTACTATCCAGCGCCATCAGTTCTTCAATACCAGTCAACTTCTTTTGTAAAATTTGTATGTAAATTAATGCCCATGGCCGCTTGTTGATCTCAAACTCTCTCCGATACGAAGCCTCGGCCTCAGCAAATTTCCCATGGGCAGCCAAAGCATCGCCTAAAATACCGTGCGAAAAGGCCTGCAAAGGATCAAGTGCCACGGCTCTTTTACAATAGTTGATTCCATCTTCGTAAAACCCAAGTTTAAAAAAACACTGCCCTTGCTGCCTGAGCATCCTGGAGACTTCCAGTTTTAGTTTCAATGAACTTAATAAAAGTTGGTACGCATCTTTAAATCGCAGGTCGTTGCTGGTATATAAAATTTGATTGACTAAAGCATCCGGTTCATTCGGATCCAAGGCTAGGGCTTTTTTATTATACAGTAATGCCTTGTTGTGATCGTCAGTGGCTTGATAGCAAATAGAGAGGTAACTCCAGGCAGATGCAAAAGTAGAATCTGCTTTTACTGATTGTTCGAAATAGTGTATGGCCAGTTCCCGATCCTTTGGATCGGCCCGGTCATAAAAACTCCGTCCGATTTGATACAACCGATATGCTTCAGGATTTACAGTCGTCTGATGTTTACTGGTTTTGCCTTCCAGTAAAGTAACTTTTAACGCTTCCGCCACTGCCGCAGCAATACCATCCTGAATAACAAATATGTTGTCGGTATTTTGATCAAAGTTCTTTGACCAAAAATGGGAGCCATCTTCTGCTTTGATGAGTTGGGCCGTAACCCGTATCTGATCTTTGTACTTTCGTACGCTTCCTTCCAGAATAGTAGAAACACCAAGCATCTTCCCAATGGTTCTCAAATCTTCATTCTTGTCTTTGAACTGAAAAGATGATGAGCGGGCAATTACTTTTAAGTCGGGAGACTGGGCCAACACATTTATTATTTCTTCTGAAATGCCATCTCCCAGATATTCCTGGTTGCCTTCGGGGCTCAAATCTGCGAAGGGAAGTACTGCAACCGATTTTTCGATCTCTACCACTGGCTGGGCGGAAGGAAAAAATTTTGAATAGCCCAGATAACTCAACACTATGATTGCTATTGCCGCGATGGCCGCCCAAAGTATTTTGTTGTTTGATTTTTTTGGATGGGTTGACTGTTGTTGTGATGGGATTACTGGGGACTTAATAGGATCAGGTTTTTGAAGAGCGGATATGATTTCTTTTATGGCATTGGCTACTTTGTTTATTTGATCTCGATAATAGGTTTGATTTAGATTTTTATCTGGGTTATCAGTTGAAGTCAAAGGCCGGTTTACTCCCGGTGATTTAAAAATAAATTCAATCGCCCGAAGTACACTGCCAATTTCACTTTCAATGGTGACTTTATCATCAGCATCAAGATCATGAATTTTGATTGGTAAAATCCTGCTCACCACGTTGCCATTACCCAACTTAATATCTCTTCCAAACTGATCCTCTTTCGCTAGTTTATTAAACGCACAGAACTCATGCTGCCAGGCAAATGATTTGGTATCGCAATAAGTTTGGGAGATGATGGGTATGAAGATGAGGCACTTCAGTTTTCCTTCGAGGCTTTTATCTACGCTGTGCGTTTCGAGCAGGCCATCATGTGGGTTTTTATCAAAGTAGGTGGAAAGTGGTTCTTTGATGGTCGCGGCCAACTCTTCCTGTAATGCATTTACAAAATCCGTTACCCAGTCGCTCCGGTTATCGTTGTGGCGGTAGGAGATGAAGATGTCGTATTCAAAGCCGGGGAGCAGGGAGGACATTATCAAATATACTTAATTAATATTAAGATGATTCACCATTTTTTAAGAGGATACTGAATATGTGATGCGGGGGGCCACGGTACTCCCGCTTCTTCAACTCTCTTTTTGAAATTAGGTGTAACATCAATATCAAAAGGAGCTCCACACAGGCAGTATCGGCTAATCGTTATTAATACCATGGGCCCATACGGCTTGCTATCCAATTCAGCGGCCAATTGATTGGCTTTTTTACGGTTGCCAATGATGGCATTGAGTCGGATTATATCACTTTGTGTCCAGTTGTTAACTGTTGCTTTTTCTAAAATTTTGTGAACGCTTATGCTATCGCCCTTTACAGCGGCATACCGGGCTTCTTCAAAAATCTTTTCACTTTCATTGGGATTCAGAAGTTGCAGATCAAGGGCTTCCTCATACCTACCTTTCGCATACAATAAAATTGATTTGATATAGTGGAGGATGTAACTCTTGGATTGGTTGATGGGCATTTTTAAACCCTCCTCAATTATCTTAAGTCCTTTGTCGGGATTACCGGCATATAAGTATGCTAATGCAGTCATCT
>JAOUFU010000080.1 GCA_029858035.1 Phycisphaerae bacterium | reverse complement strand
GATAGCTGCTGTCGTTCCGGGCCCGCGCGATGTTTCTCCTGGTCACTTCGGCACCGCGCGTCTGGGGCTCGTACAGGAACCACCGGATGTAATCGGCGATCCCCTCTACGAGCCATCCGGGTGTTCTAATGGCGTTGGGGTCGGTGCGCCGCACAGGGCCGTACCGTTGGACAACATGTACCAGCTCGTGCACGACCGCGCCCTTTGCTTCGCCCTGTAGCTGCTGCCTGAACCAGCCCGCACCACACCGAATGCTTGTCCCGCTTGCTGCCGCCACACCTTGCATATTCGGACTAAATGTGATACTGATTCTCCCGGGAGCTTGATATCCCTCGCTGGGCAGCATCTTGACGATTTTCGGATACCATTCCTGCAGCACCGGCGCCAGCTCTTTGGCCGCCCATTCTGTCAGGTCGGGTGTTTCAGACGTATCGATGGTAATCCGATATTTTCCTCTTTCAGCCTCGAAGGTTTCCCCTCGCCGTTCCGTGGCCGGTGCCGCTACAACCACTAGCGCATTGGGCTCGACTACGTCGATTTCGCTATAGAACGTGTTGCCGAACGGATCGGTCACTTCGGTGCGGGAAATGTCAAAAAGCAGGTAGTGATACTTGCCGATGTTACCGTTGGAATCGCAGATGCTGACGCCGTATTGCCCGCCGCTTGGTTTTTCCTTCCCTCGCGTGTCGACCCTCGCGACCAGTTTCCACCCGCACGTCCCCGGGTCGGTTCCCCTCTTTGGCCGAGGATTAAAATTGTCGGCTTTTCCATCTTCGGCATAGAGCTTATACACCTGCGGGGCGCGCGTGTTGGGATGCCATGAATACGTGTTGACCTGCTTGATATCGATAGTGCCGCCCAGGTCAACAAGAAGCCGGCCGCCATCGGTGCCCGCATTAAAGAAGAAATTCTCAAACGGCTGGTCTTCCTCGATGGGAATTTTGCCATCGTGAAGCTTATCGACGTTGCCTCCATTGCGGTCCCTCCTGCCGTCCACGATAGTAAACTTGGCTTTTGTGGCCGCGTCGCTTCCGGAGGGCGAGGGAATGTTCCTGAACTTGAAATCGGACGTCGCGTATTCGTTGCGGTTATGGTTGATAACGGTTTTGACGACGGCGTTCGAGGCCATCGCGAACACCAGGATAGTTGAAACTCCAACGATAAACATGCTGCAAGATTTCATACAATCCTCCATTTATTTTCTCTGATGTTTCGCATCTAACATTTTTAAAATTTGCCTTTGATTTAGGAGACGACTTCAACAGCAAGCTACTTCCCTGCCATACAGAATACGTGACCATTTTCCAGTGACAGATACAGCCGGCCATCTGCAGCGGCCATACCGTCAAAGATAGGCGACGAATCGAGTCGGTATCGCGTCAACTCACTCCCGTCAGAGGCCGAGAAGGCAATGAGTAAAGCGCCCTGGTTTTCATTACTTCCCTGGGCCCCATTATCTGCATCTTGGAGGGGGCCGGCCGCAAACAGAACTTTGTCCGCCAAAACCATCGCCCGTACCTGGATCGAAACACGCTTCGTCCACCGCTCCTTACCATCTTCCGAGTTGAGTGCATACAACCGGTATGCTCCGTCCTGGAGCTGGTTTGACCAATGAATTGTAGCCCGCCCATACCCGTAGATCATCGGCTTATCAAAGACAAGCACCCTGCCGGAAATCAGATCTCTCTCGCGTCCGCTGCAGCCGGTCGAGACAGAACACTTTGTGCCGAAGATCCAGTAGGAGCGGTGAGGCCACGAATCATCAAGGAAACCCGTCAGCGTAAACAAATGCCGATTCCCATTCGGCTGCCTGTCGCCGCGCTTGTCCAATACCATATCACGCAAATAGACGTATTGGGCGTCACTCGAAAGAATGTCCCCGAGCGCTCCGGGCATGTAGGCAGGCCCATACTGGGCGGGCTGTTTGCCGGTTACAGGGTCGGGGCTATAGATAGTAGTTTTAGTCAGGATTTTGCCTGTCCGGGCTTCGAGTCTATAGAGGTCAATCCCGCCATCCAGGTAGGATGACCTACCAGCCGTAAAATATGCCTCACCATCCCGGACAAGCACGCTTCCGTATACAGGTGAAGCGGATTCGAGCCGGCCGGAAGCCGTTATGCGTCGTCCATCGCGCCCCGCTTTCAGACGCCAGGCCAACGCGCCGTCCGAAGCACGCAAGCTGTATACGTATCCGTCACGACATCCGAAGATTGCGTTGTTGGCGTATAAAGTAGGTGGCGAGTCTACACGAGCGCCTGCCGTGAAGTCCCAGATTGACCGGCCTGAATCGGCGTCAATCGCACACACCCTGTGCTCATCCACAGAAGCCACGAACACTTTGCCCCCGGAAACGGTGGGACTCGTGATATTGGTGCCGACATCTGCCTGCCACTTACGGCGAAGGGCGGCAGGCACGGCATATTGTGTGCCGCCACTACGTTGAGCATCGTGCCGATAGGTGGGCCAGTCCTGAGCAGGGATTTCAGATTGCTGAATTCGACTTTTTTCGGAGTACCCCTTTCCACGCTCGAGATTCTCTGCGGCAGGATTATCAGCCGGGATTCCTGAATCTCTTTCAGACGCCAGGGCATAAAAGCCATCCAGCTTCGCCGCAATGTAGCAGCCGCAGGAATGAGGCGGCGCATAAAGCAGGCCGTTGCACGGCATAACACCGTACTTGCACACCCCTCGCACCCAACTGTGCCACAGGACATCGCCCGTCTTTAAATCAATGTACTCAACACCTCGTCTGCCGCCGAGAATATAACGCTCGGTGGCCTTGTTCCGCCAGCATCGATGATGGTGCTCCGGATTCTCCGGTTCGACATGCCTTAGCACTTTACCTGTGGCCAGCTCACGCTGCGTAACAAAATACGGACCCCACACAGGTCCCCTTTTTCCCTTAATCGGTTTGAATCCCCCCAGCCACAGCAACCCATTGACAACGAACGCATCCCGAATTTCAGTTAGCAAACCGTCCCGTCTCCAAAGGCTCTTTCCAGTCTCCCCAGACAGGGCCGTCACGGTATGTCCGTCGGCACAGACCACGCTTTCCTCGCACACCACGCGCAGAGGAGCAGAAGATACCGACCACTGTTCTTTTCCCGTTCTCAGATTGAAGCAGACGACATTCTTTCCCTTCTGATAGAACACCCTCTCACTTATGGCGCACAGACTGACCGGTCTCAGCCCGGCCGCTTCCTTGCCTGTTTTCTTCCAAAGCAAACGTCCCGTATCGGCATCGAGCGCAAGAATCGTTTTCTCCGCCTTGTTTTCAATCGCGCGAAAGCGATTGACCAACGGCTGCGCCGTCTCTCTCACATACAAAGGAGAATGTTTCTGTTTTGCAAGTTGTGCCCATTCATCAAGCTCGGCCGTTCGTTCATCGGTAACGCTCCGGATGACCAGCAGGAGGATCCCCTTATGGCACACAATTTCCTCCGTGCCCCGGGTATCCTCGTAAACCTTCACTACCTCTCCCGTCGCCGCATCAACGGCGCTCAGCGGCGCGTGCAGGCCGAGGGTAACATAGATGCGCTCCCCGACGGCAACCAGCCTTCGCTGAAGATGATTGGGCACGGCACCCCAGTTGAAGATATGGGGAAACCACGGACTAAAAGGCCGCTTCCAGAGCAGAATTCCATTGTACGCATCACGGGCGACAAGATGCCATTTGGGAGTTTGCCGCAGGGATGCGATGGACCCCTCGTCGGCGATATAGAATATCCGACCGCTGGCCGAGACCAAAGCGTTGATGCTCGGCGTGTGTTCGTGACCGCGCGTATGCCTCGGCTCCGCTATCCACTGCACGTACCGGGGCGGTCCGACCACCTCATCATGGGCCACCGCATTTCCGCTTGCATCATGGAGAAAGTGGGTCCACTCGTCTGTATTTTTGGGCCGTGGCTTGATAGTCTTTACCCAGCGCCCGTCCTGTTTCACATACAGCACCCCGCCCGGAGCCAGCACGCGTATCACTTCTGTCTTCGCGACGCCGCCGAGGTCTTCGGCCACTATTAGGTTCGCCAGGTTGTCCGCGTATGGCAGCCGCTTGCCGTCGAAGCGCTCGACCGACACCTTTCCGTATTCTTTGAGCGACCGAATATATTGGCGAGCCTGTTGGATTTTCTCGGGATCGGTGTCCAGACCGTGGATAAGGTAGCTTTCACCGGCGCCGAGTGCCGCAGTCAGCTTTCCATCTCCACAGCCGATGTGCACGATGAGACCGCCTTTGACACCGGTGGCATCTATAATCTGCCTGGCTTTCCGGTCATAACCGCTCGTCTCAGCTTCCACAACTAATAACATATTTGAAATCGACAACAAAAGAGCAAGCCCCCCAAAGAACCATAACTTAGTTTTCATAAGCACTTCTCCTGCCTATTTGATTTCAGCTATCACGAGGGTCACTTGCCCGGCGAAAACTATATGCCCCTCCGGAAGGGTAGCTTCAAGACCATAATGAAGAATAAGCCTAAATCCGCCAGCCATCGCGATATTTGATATGCAGCAGCTCATTTGCGGCGTCGTTATTCTTAAACTTCAGGTTCTCAGAGTCCCATTCCAGCTTTTGATCTTTCATTCGAATCGCCAACATGCCCAGAAGTGCCATCTCGGTCAATGGTCCGCCATAGTCAAAAGTAGAGCTTGCAGGTCTGCCGTCCTTACCTTCTTTGCACGCACGCAGCCAGTCACCTTCATGGCTGCCTTTAACTCTCGGTATTGTCTTTTCAGGTCGTTTATATTCCCGCATTTTTGCTTCAGGAATAATCCGCAATCCTTCCGCACCATGTGAACCATGCAGCATACAGCCTTTCTCGCCAATAATAAGCGCGCCACTGTCCGGCAACTTTCTTCCTTTTTCCAGGGCATCGGGAATAGGCGGCAAAAGCCGTCCGTCATACCAGGTCAGCTTGACAGGAGGTCTTTTCCCGCGAGCAGGGAATTTATATCGAACAATTGAGGCCCTTGGGAAAGTTTCCGAGCTCACTTCTTCCTGCCAATGAGTAGACGTAGCCTGGATGCTCTCCGGCGAGCCAAGATCCAGTCCCCAAAAGGCGGGATCGATTATGTGGCATCCCATATCTCCCAATGCACCCGTTCCGAAATCAAGCCATGCCCTCCATTTGACCGGATGATACTCGGGATGGTAAGGTCTATAGGCCACAGGACCAAGCCACAAGTCCCAATCAAGCGTTTCCGGCACCGGCGGCGTATCTTTCGGCCTGGCCCTTACTGCAAAATTCGACCAGACCGCACCGCCGACCGGACGGTCCGTCCATGCATGAACTTCGGTAACGTCCCCAATGGCGCCGTCGGCAAGCCATTCTTTCAGCAGACGAATATGTTCGGATGAATGCCCCTGGTTACCCATTTGAGTCTGGACTTTATATCTGCGTGCCGCCTCGGTTATCTTCCGGGCCTCATAAACTGTATGAGTCAACGGCTTCTGACAATAAACGTGTTTTCCCCTTTCCAAAGCGGCCATGGTGATTACGGCATGAGTATGATCAGGCGTAGCAATGACAACGGCTTCGATGTCCTTCTGCTTATCGAACATAACACGGTAATCTTTGTAAACCTTTGCTTTCGGATATCTCTTAAAGGCCCCCCCGGCATAATTGCTGTCGACATCACACAACGCCATGATATTTTCTCTTTCGCACTGCCTCAAATTTCCCCCACCCATTCCGCCGACACCAATGCCGGCAATATTAAGTTTATTGCTGGGTGCATCCGCTCCGAGCAATCGGCTGGGAATATAATGGAAAGAAAAGGCAGCAAGAGCGGAATTTGACAAAAATCTCCGGCGGGATATTAATTGCTTAACATCATTTTTCATGATCTTGCCTCCATATCTATTTATCGCTGTATGTTGACTTGTTTAATTATGAACTTTGAGCAAAGTCTAACCTGCCAAAAGGCAAATGTCAAGCCAAATCACAACGACACTAATTGGACGGCTGGAGGATCTGAAATTTCGGAACAGGTTAACAAGATGCCGTCCGGCGTTTTATCGTGTTATGGCAATGATCCAGTCGGACTTGTAAGGGGCTTTAAAAACCTGTTCTGGTTTTACAGACAAGTTCGATAGTCTGAGTTCCTTGTATTTTTTGCGAGTATCGACGGCGACCGCATCGAATTTGCCTTTTAGCTCGCTCAGATTCATCTTGATTGAGTCCGCGTTCTCTTTATAGAAGGTAAGCAGCTTGCCCGAGACCTTTAGACACACACCGTCGGTTATGCTGTTATCGCGGATCATCTCTTTTTTGAAACGGTCTTGCCAGAACAGTGACCAGGTCTTGATTTGTTCTTTGTTCGGGTAAGGATGTGATACACCATCAGGGCGCGGATTGAGCAGATTGCCCCAGATATTTGCCGCGCCACCGGCCATCGTGGAGTGCCATAAGCCACGACGAGTCATCTCGAAATCGTAGTCCTTGTCAGGATAGACATTCTTGCGGACACGGAATCGGTCTTCCATAAAAGTGGGTTTATCAGGGTATTGATCGATGGCCTTGACGTAAATATCGTAGTCTGGCCGATGCTGTTGATAAGAAGAATAATCCAGACCATCACATATCTGAGCCAGATCAGGTGCCCGTCCGCCGAGGAAATGGAACCAGCCAAGGTGGCTGTGCATATATTCGTGCCAGTTGCGCAGCTCCTTATCCGTCACCCACTCCTGCAGGTCAAAGCCGTAGCCCATCGACCAGCCTGGCAGCGGACCAAGTCGAGCACAGATGTAGCGCTGCAGCCGCCTGTCAACCTTGCCGTTCAGGCCCCACCTTTTCGGTGTCATCCTCCGCTGCTCATCGCCCCAGGCCCAGATATGCACGACGCCGCCTGCGGCATGGACCTTGCTTAACAACAACTCAAGTGCCTCGAAGGTGCGCGGGTCGGGATTCGGATCGGCTGGGGTTATTTCACTGGAGCGGGTCTTTTCAAGGTCGAACCAGCGACCAAGAACACCGATGTGAAAACCGTTGAATCCGTGCCCGACGAAGAACGTGTGGATATCAGCGTCTATGCGATCAGGATTCCGATAAAACAAAGGCGGATCACAGTACATCACATACTGTGGCACAAAGGCCTTGTCGATTCCCAGTCGTCCCCATTTGCCGCCGTAGTTTGTCATAAAACCCGGTACACCGGGATTAGGCTTGACATCGACTTGGCCTTTGAGGCCAGCCAGTTCCGGATCGGTGCTTCTGGTAGCAAATCGCCATTGGCCGGCCTTGTTCCCGGTAAAGCGCAGTTTCCAGGTGTCACCGCCGTCATAGAACATTTCGGTTCTAATAATCTGGCCGCTTCTGACGTGCGTGAACGTTGCCAGGACTTCCAGGTCGAATGGATTGCCGGAGTATCCTGGATTTTGGAATATCCACTCTACCGGCTCCCATAGTCTGGCCTGTTTTACCTCCGAACCCCTGACCGGACAGCTTATGACCAACAAAACAACACTCGTACATATCAAAGTCTTCTTCATAATTATCATCTGCAACTTCGCCTTTACTCTCATTTTAACGGCCAACCTGTAAAGCCACTCTTCAATAAACAATCCTTCTGCGGCCTGTCCTGTGCCGGACAACCGAATCTGCCTTTGCTCTTTGGTATATTCACTTATGGTGTGAATGCCCACGTAGGGTCTCCGGAGAGCACTTTCAAGCGATTCGGTAAATTAGACTCAAGAACTTTTAGCGCTTCGCGTGAATTGGGCACCTTATTTCTCACGCCGTTCAAAAGTACTGCCCTGCCAATGTAGGCATAGGAACTGCCATAGTCAAGACCTCCCAGGCCTGGTTTTGTATCAGGAGAAACCACGCGGAATGACTTCTCGAAAAGCTCCTTCCATGTGGTATAGTATTGCTTATCACCCGCTACCCGTTCACCAATGACAAGGAAATACGAAGCAGCATATCGAATATCGTAAACATTCGGATGTGTCAAAACACCCACTTGAAGTCGCGTGAAATAATCTCGCGGCTTAGCGGCTGTTGTGTAACCTGCACGAAAGGCGTGATCAAGCGACCAGGCAAGAAAGTTTTGTTGCCACGGTGCTAATGTAACCCATTTTTGTCGCTCCTGCGCCGAACGCCCTCGTACATAGGCATCGGAGGCCCCGAGAGTATATGTGCCCAGAGGCGTTGCATCCGGTCCGTCGATGAAGATGCAATAGTACTTTAGATTACTTTCTACTTTTGAATCGAAATACTTCTTTTCATGGTGTTCGTCAGGAGCGATTTTTGCTGCATCGACGAGCTGCCGAAGGGCCCACGCCTCGCCGCGAGTCTGATCGGGAGCAATGAGGCCTTTTTCTTTTTGTCGATATGCGGCGTTTTGAATCAGCATACACCAGTTGGCCCAGAAGTACATTTCCTCCAGGTAATAGTAGTCTCCGGTCAGCAGGTATGGGATAAAGGCCAATGAGGGCTGGTGGGCATTATCTACCTGGTATGGTGATGTTCCGGGAAGGATATAGGGGCGGTCGGGAGCCGGACGTAGTGGTATCTTTTCTAATGTCCCTCGAGGATTAAGAGAAAACCCGGGGTGTTCATCGATGGAGAAAATCCTACCTGTTTTCCTGTCCCGTATGTGAACCGGGAAACTACCCGCAAGGTCTCCCGTGCCAAGCACCATTTTCCATGCCCGGTTATCCTGACTAAAAAGGTACCTCGTCGTCCAGGTCGGATAAGGCCCAAGGTCCTCTCTGCCTCCTGTGGTCGGGAAGTAGGCCATGATGATACCGTTTTCGAGGACCCCACGTGGAGATTGTTCCCAACTTTTAAGGCTGCGTTCAAGTTGCTCACTTGAGATGGTGAGTTCTGTATCATACGGTGGAATAAGTAATGTGGAAACCAGGTACGGCAATTCGTAACGAATATGTGTTTCGGGAGGCTTCTTGCCCCACCAATATATTTTTCTCCATCGTGCGTGGGCGAAATGGCCCAAACTACGGTCCTTGCCCTTCAGCCAGTAAGGCATTCGATGATGCCAATACCCGATTTGTTTTTGTGACATCACTTCCTTTCCGCCTAAAAACGCCGTGATGTCGTACGGGACATTGCCCGGAACATCCACCCATGGTGACTCGACCGTTACTTCTACACGTACGGATTTCCCACCCTTAAAGAGCCGTAATCCAAAGATAACCAGCAGGTCGGGGTCGAGGTCTCCATTAGCTCCATAGGCCGGCCCCATGAGCTGTACTTCGCTCGCCAGAGGTCCCTCGAGCCATTTGACGAGCCGAAAACGCTCGATTCCGGAAACGGCTTTGTTGTAAAACTCAAGCGCATTCGCCCTGCGTATACTGTCATCGGGAAAACGGAAAACAACCTCCGCTGAAAATCCTTTGGGAAAATCCTGTATGACAGGATCGGTCAGCTTCTTCTCATTAGTTGGATAAATATCCAGCTTCAATGGCTTGTCTGGTTGGACCTGCCTGATAGGTGCCGAAATGATTGCATGTTTCACAGAGGCATCAGCGTAACGCCGTTTGACGTCTACCTGGGCACCAATATCCTCATCACCGACTTTCAGAACCACCGTTTTCTCAACATCACCTTTCTTGAACGGATGAGCAAAGGTCACTACAAAGTCCCTGTCTTTTTCCCGGGATTCGACAACCACAGAGCAAATCGGTTTTTCGGCAGCGATCGCGGAGTTCACCATAAAAGCGGCTATTAGCATAAGAATAACAAATCGCAGGATTGCCATGCCGGCACATTTCAGGATACCCTCATTCATTTTTTCTCTCCTACGAAAATACGATGCAGTATATTATATTGTCAGAAAGTGCGATTACAACTATAAAGTCCCTATATACCACACCCGAAAATCAGCGTAAACTCTGCTCTAACGTGCGAACTCGCTCCGGGCCATATCTAACACTCTATTCATGAAAGGCGGCCTTCACCTTTCTTTCGGCGATTCTATTCCCATAATCACTGAGCCTGGAGCAACGAGACCAGCGGATGGGGATAGACATACGGTGCATAGTCCGGCCTGCTTGTGTCGTTGTGATAGTCTCGGCCCTGTTTGATATGGGCCTGCACTTCCGGGCCGCCACTGACTGCGATGTCCGCGTTGGCACCGTTGAGTGTGTTGTCCCATTCGTATAATGGATCATGCTGCTGAGGCGTCCCGGGACCGCTGTCGGTGGAACGGCCGATCTGGTCTATGGCCGGATAACCATTGGATTCCTGATTGCCGTCCCACTTATTTGAGCCGTCGCATTTGCCCCATGGCGGGTAGGAACCCCGCGACCTGTAATTCGTTGCGAGCACAAATGCCCTGTAAACTCCGATTAGCTTGTTGTCGAAAATTGCACCCGTGCCGCCCCGCAGAAATATTGCGGTGAAATGCTCTCTGGGAGCCTCGAGAGTAAAGCTGTTGTCGTAGATTTCGTAAGATCGAATCGAGCGTCCTCTGCCACTTGACTCGGTGCCGTGGACGCCGACATGGGCATTGATAAGCGTATTGTGGCGAAAGACAACGCGGGCACCGAAGCAGCCGTCGAGGGCGGCGTTTGGTTTTTGCGCATCGTACCTGAATGTGCAGTCCTCAATATATACCGCTTTTTCCGTGCCGAGTGAAAGTGGGCTGCTCCAGGAACCGTCTCCATGGTCTTTGCCGGCAAAATCCATGTGGGACACGAATACCGACTGGCCGTTGTCCTTTTTATCAAAAGTGCAATGGTCAATCAGGCCAATACCCGAAACCCATAGTGATCTGCCACTGTTTTCAAAGCGGCAATGGTCGATACGCCACTTGGTATATCCGGTGGTCGAGAGGAGCGCATCGTCACCCCTGCCTTTGAATGTAAATCCGGTGATGCGAAAGGCCTTTTCTTTTACTCCGCTATATATCCCGGCTTCGCTCGTTTTTATGACAACCTGGAAGCATTGTGGACCGGTGGCATCTGTAATAATAGTCTTGTCAATGCCGGCGCCTTGCAGCGTGATCTGTTTCTCCCTCCCCTTTCTCGAAATAACCACAGCCGGGCGGTTCTCTTGCGACGTCGTCCAGGCGGCGCTGCCGGCCGGAACCAGCACAGTATCGCCGTCCGCCGCCGCATCGATTGCCTTCTGGACCTCTTGCTTCGAGCAACCAGCCGCCAAAATTGCCCTCGCTTCAGCATCAGTGACGAGAACAACTGCACCGAAGAAAGAGATTAGACAAACCATTTTGACGAAAAAACGGATTTCCATAAACGGCTATTACTTTCCTTCAATATGCACTTCCTATCGCCTGGACGCATCGAGAGACAGAGTCTTCGAGCTAAGACTGATGCCCGAAGTGAAACCGACAATTCAATTATACCAGAAAAAGGCAGTTTGAAAATCAAAACAATCTGTCCCTGCAGGTTCGTTTCCTGAAACCGGCCATTGAAAATGTTTACCTATTTTTCAATACTTTTTTGGTGTCTGAACTGAAAAGCGTATAAATCAGCATCCCGCATGACAAAACGCAGCCGAATCGGTTTGCCGGTTAATTTGGCCACTGTGCTTCTGCCGTTCCATTTCACAACGCGGTTGATTTCATTGGCCGTATAGATTTGGTCGCAGTCTTCGAGTGTATAGCCGGGTATTGGTTTGTTGTTCTCGTTCAGGATTTCAACCTGTACCTGGCCCACTGCTGATGTGTTAATGTTCAGCGCCAGTTCATCACCGGTAAAACTTAAGAGAGGTGTCAGGAACCGTCCACCGGCATAATCAGCCTTAATCGAGACAAAGCCATCTCGGCGAATGACCAAACGGCTGATGCCATGTACATCCGTCTCCGGTGCCCCAACTGCCCGATGCAGTATACGTTTGTTTGGTTCTTTGTGCTGGTCTTCCCTGTCCCAGCCGTGGAGCGTATTGCTACCGTAGTAGTACATAAACATCTCGCTTTCATTGTTGCCCGGCACCACTCCGTAGGCCATATAGATGCTGCTGGAATCCCACTCGTGTTTCATGCCCAGCTCTACAAAGGTTCTTCTGTCGTATCGTTTCCAGGATATGCCGTCCCGGCTCGCAGCAAAGCGGGCATCGAGGGAGCCGGCATTAACAGGCTGACCATTGCGAAAATCCTTGAGAAAATTCATATAGTGGAAGTACTCTGACGGAAACATATAATACGCGTCCTGCGCCCACGGATACTTGAAGGTTCCATTCGTATAAAAATCGGCAACCTGGATTTTTACCTTATTGACCGGGTCATAATACTGTGGATCCTGGGCATCAAATCCCAGCACAACCGGACAATCTTCGACATCGGGGAAGCGGGAAAGGTTTGTTGATTCGGCACGTGCAACGCTCCGGCCCTGCGAACCGCCGGGACGAAGATTACGCCGGACATAGGCAACGTACTTGTTAATCCGTTCATCCCGGAATATTACGTTTTGTGAATCGAGGTGATGTTTTTCGCTGCGGAACTTCATAACGTCGCGGTGCGTCAGCTTCCAGTGTATTCCGTCGCCGGATGAGAATATATGCAGGTATTTGCCAAGCTCCTGCGGATTTGAGACAAGGCGAAATCTCTGGTCCGAAGGTGCGAGAGGATCTAAAAAAACCATGCAGCCGTGTGTAGCTCCCTTGATACCTCCAAAACCGTGCCCCAGTACGATGTTATTCTTGCGTGTGCCGTAAATTTCCACAAGGCCCAGATCCGGCTTTTCCCAATTAATACCGTCAGACGACCTCGCATAGGCAATACTCCTTACGGGTACAGCGTTGCTGTCCGCTCCGCCATATACTGTGTACCACATGTGATAGGTTTTGTTTTCGTATAGTACAGAGTGGTACTGGCCCATCCTT
>JAOUFU010000544.1 GCA_029858035.1 Phycisphaerae bacterium | reverse complement strand
CTGGGGCTTGAGCGGTTAAAAAGAAACGCGCAAATTTGTCTTGTGAATGCAACCAGTGGAGAGGTTTGAGAATCAGGGGGCGAAGAAAGAATCGGTTTCGCATGAAGGCCGTTCTGTGCCATTGTAGTTGAGGATGTTCCGCAGGGTATATATATCATCCCGCGTGATGCCAAAGAAACGCGTTTTCAGGAATCTGATGCTGCCATCGCCCCGCAAAACGTTCTGGCCACGATAGTTGTGATTGATACTATTAAGATTTGAGAGGTTTTCGTCCACTGGAATATTCAGGGGCTGTGAAAAGTCCGAAGGCAATGCTTCAAAAAGAGGACTTAAATCCGCCATTAACACTTTATTGGCGAGCTTCTCCATGGTAGGATCCTTGCAGCATATTCGTATGCTAAAGGTTATGTGCTGTCTGCTGGGGAAATCATTAAAGTTCTTCAGTTGTGAGAGGTCAAATCGAATTATAGGTTTCTGCCTTCTTCCGGAGCAGATAAATTCGTTTGGGTCGACGTATACACCTCTTACCAAACGCCACATGCAACGGGTATTGGAGCGATCCTCCTCGCCCTGATCACCCACCATCCACCACGGCGAGCCCGCTGCAGTCACAACAACAGGCAGTTTGCCATCGTTGTCATTGACGTAATCGCCCAAGCCTCGAAATATACTTCCCAACTGGGCCTGGCAGCGATTCTGATGGTAGCGTTGACGGGCGTAGTTTGAAGAAGTCTGAAAAGCCCCCCAGGCGATGAGGAACACGGCAGCGGCCGTGGCAATTTTGCCCAGCTTGCGCCAAAACGGGGTCTTGATGGTCACGCTTCTGGCCTGTTCGCCGGCAAGTAATTGCCGGAGCCGAATCTGGCTCGAGCGTGCAAGATCATTAAGCCGCAGAATGGTGCGCTCCGCCAGATCATCCGGGCAAGGCTCAGGCTGGACAGTGTCAAGTAGAGCAAGGGTGGCTTTGAGCTTTGAATGAATTTCGGCAGCCTCGTCGCTGTCCGATATCAGGGCCTGGGCTTCGGCAGCCTGTTCTTCTGAAGTTAAACCTATGCAGTAGTCAAAAAGTAGCTGTTTTTGGTGGTCTTTTAGCGGACTCATTTAGTTTTTTTGCTCCGGGCCGATGCTTTTCCACTCTTTTGCAAAACGGCCAACGGCAGTGTGCAATCTGCTTTTAACAGTCCCAATAGGTATACTTAGAATCTGGGCCATTTGTTTGTAAGAAAATTTGTCGAAATACGCTAAATTTAAAATTACCCGCAGATTTTCCGGCATATCCGTTATAACCTGCTCAACGCGAGCGGCGGTTTCACTCTTTTGAAGTTCCTCGTAAGGCATTGTGCTGTCCGAAGTAAGGGTGTTTAGTACGTCATCGAACGACATTTCCTGTGACTCCGCTATAGTACCTATAGGAATTGCCGCAGTTCGCTGCTGTTTGCGAAGGGCGTCCTTTGCCTTATTGGCAGCTATAGTGAACAGCCAGGGGCGCAAAGGGCGGCTGGTATCGAAGCTGTCTCTGCTGGTAAATAACTGCAGGAACGTCTCCTGAAAGGTGTCTTCGACCATATCCTGGTGGTTTAGAAATTGTCGTAAAAATGAATAAAGTCCGTTTTTGTAACGATTTACGATCTCGCGGAATGCGGCTTCATCGCCTTCAGCAAATCGGGCGAGAAGTTCGGCATCGGTTGGTTTTTGCGAATCGGACTTCATAATATCGGCTCTTAAAGGATTAATAGTATTATAAGAGATTTAGAAGTAAATTAAAATCTTTATCGAGGATAATTCAAGAAAACAGCTTATTTATCCGGCCAATTTGTGGAGACAAGCTAACGCGGTCAGACCAACTCGACGCTAACCGGCTTTTCTGGTGGAGGCACATCGGTTGCGGCTAATTCTCGGCCGAGGCGAAAGGCTTCGTTCATTGCGGAAGGATGCTGTTTTATCCGGCCGGGATCATCGATTTTGTTGACAAAAAGATTGGCGGCGTAGTTCATTTCCAGGACATCAAGAAAATATTTGGCTGTCAGGCGGATGCTGTCGAACATCTTTTTGCTTTTAGTGCCTCCTACTGCGATGACCATTGCACGGCGGTCGCGACCGGTGGTTATGAGCGGTTTCTTGAGGACATACTTGTGGGCCCAGAGACACTGACAGCGGTCAATGAGGGCCTTTGCCTGGGCGCAAACGGTCATAAAAAATATTGGCGTTGCGAAAATCAGCCGGTCCGCTTCGAGCATCTTTGACGACAGCATCTGGTAATCATCCTCGACAACACAGGCACCCCTTTTGTAGCAGGAATTGCACTCGATGCAGGGGGCGATATCGAGGTCACGAAGGCGTATGTATTCAATTTCTGCACCTGCGGACTCGGCACCGGCCAGGGCCTGGCACAAAAGCAGGTCGCTGTTGGAATTCTGCCGGGGGCTTGTTGAGATGCCAAGAACTTTGACGTTCACAAAAAGACCTCTCTTTTTGACGAGATATAATAATATTCCTTGTCAGGCACGGAACGACATTATAATTGATTATTTATCATCAGACTCTATTTGTCTTTAGACGTACTCTATCGTTGCGGGCGGTTTTGGGGTTAAATCGTATAAGCAGCGATTGACGCCATCTATTTGAGTGATTCGTTCGGAAATCCGGTTGAGCTTGTCCCAGGGAAGCTCGGTAACGGTTGCAGTTCTGGCATCGGTGCTCTCGATACAGCGAACTACAATAATCTGGCCGAATTCCCGCTTATTCTCCCTAATTCCCGTTGCGTAATCGTTGAGCAGTACCGCCATGTACTGAAAAGCTCGGCTATCGGCGAGTTCCTCTTCCACAATGGCGGTTGCGGTGCGGACCGTATCGAGACGCTGCGGCGTCACTTCACCTACGATTCGGGTTGCCAGAGCCGGCCCAGGGAATGGTATCCTCTGCGAGATTTGAGCCGGCAAGTCCAGAAATTCGGAGACCTCGCGGACACCATCTTTTCTCAGGGTTTTTAGCGGCTCAATGACCGAATAGCCATAAGCCGCCTGTGGATCAATGCCAAGCTGAGCGCGAA
>JAOUFU010000078.1 GCA_029858035.1 Phycisphaerae bacterium | reverse complement strand
TTGATGAGCAGAAATTTACGCGAACCGTAGCAGTTGACAGGACTAGGAAAATCAAATTCAAAATTGCACCGAAGCAAGAGAAGAAACCGGAAGGCGATCTCACCGAAGGTGCAGAGAAAATCGAGGGAGAAGAAGGATCCGGAGGAGTGGAAGAACCCGGAGGACCGGAAAAACCCGGAGGACCAAAAGAACCCGTAGGACCAGTGGCCCCCGAAAGACCGACAATTCCTCCTAAAAGATGAGAAACGAAAAATGAGCAGCCGTATACAATACGTCCGATCCGGCATTGTGCTTTTGGTGACATTAGTGCTGTTAGTTGTGCTTTCGGTACTAATGTTTACCCTGAGCACTCGTATGTCTTCCCAGCGTCACCGCGATAAGTATATCATAGATTATCAGGCGGCCCGCTATGCTTGTGACTCTGCGGTTAAATACGCACTTGCGACGTTGAATGATATGAACACCCCGGATTTGATTGAACGTCCGAATGAGCCGGATTTTTCTGATTTATTTATGCTTGATGAAGAGCAATACGAAGAACTTTTGGCCGCGTGGTTTGTACCGGACGAAGAGGGATTTTCCTCGAAGAGCGGAAGGGACGTAAAGAGAAAAACCGATTCACCGGACTTTTCGGACTTTGACCCGAATGACGTCAATGGCTTTGAAGATATTAACGGCACTGATTATTTTGACAGTTTCGGTGATTTTAATGAGCCTAATGCCGTTGGAGTGCGTGGTCCTTATGGCCCGCCCTGGCCGTTTATAACCAAACCGGTTGAGTTTGAAATTGGCCCTGCCAAAGTTCGGATTGAAATTGAGGACGAAAATGCAAAATACCCTATCGGCTGGGCAATAATGGATGATAAAGAAGTCCAGCGGGAAGCTGTAGCGGGATTCGAAACTTTCTGCGAGTGGATGGAAGTCAATGATGTCCAGATCGATTCGCTAAAAGAACAGCTCAAACAGATAGGCGAGATAAAAACGTTCAAGATTGAGTTCAAGAATGTAAGCCAGATTGTAAGACAGCCGGTAACAACACCGACGACAAGCAGTTCCGCGAGTAGTACCGCACGCAGCAGAGTCAGACCTCCACGAATTCAGACATCCAGGAAAACCATCACTGCTGCCGAACAAATCGCCCAGCAGAGTTCTGATTTCGCGAAGCTGTGTCACAGCTCTTTGATTGATACGGAGGCGCTGGCCAGGCCGATAATAATCAGCGAAACCAGACAGGAATCGGCCCTGAAATATATGGGAATGTGGGCTTCGAGGAAGGTCAACATAAATACGGCGCCCCGCCATGTTTTGGAGGCGGCTTTTACTTTCGGCGGCGACGCCGACCAGATAGCGGAAGAAATAATACAGCAAAGACGCATAAAGCCTTTTGCCGATATAGACGAATTAAAACGGGAATTGTTCAGGTATTCTTCTGCGATTGAAAAGTGTGAAAAATATATTACCACTATCAGCAGTATTTTTACTATTAAAGTCACAGCGGCCGTTGGTGTTGCAGAAGCAAGAGCCGTTATAGGGATAGCCAAAGAAGGTCAAAAAGCACGACAAATTGCTGTTATCTCCGGTTAAGTGCTCGTTGTGAGTAATGCGTACCATATATCGTATAAGAGGCGCATTATGCGAAACGATTTTTAGGAGTTTGCTCAAAATTGGAAGCTAAAAACTACTTGGGGATTTATTTAAGCAAAGATGCAGCGACCGTGGTTTGCCTTGGTCCACAAGGGAAGGACCGTAACGTCCTGGGCTGCTTTAGCGTTTCTGTCAAGGAGCAAACAGAGCAGAATCACCAGGAATTGGCAACTCTTATTGCCCAGGGTTGTGCCGAGAGAGAATTGCAATTTTCGGAGGTTGCAGTGGCTTTGGATTGTGCGATGTTTATGCAGCATAATGTTCACAGCGATTTCAACGATCCCAAACAAATCAGTCAGACAGTTCGGTTCGATACAGAGGAGGCCCTTGCAAGCGATGTAAGCGAGATCGCGATTGCTTTCAAAATAACTTCAAGCGACGAGGCCGGCTCAGAACTGAGCGTTTTTACGGCACAGCGCAAAATATTGTCCGATGTTCTTCTTTCTTTGCAGAGTAATAATATTGATCCTGTAACCGTAGAGCCTGATGTTAGTTGTCTGTCAAGATTTATATCCCGGAATATATCTTTGCCTGAAGATTCGCACCCTCTGTTCGGTGTTCTTTCCCGCCGGAGTGGTTATTTTGTTGTCCCGGATTCCTCTGGTTCCAAAGAAACATCGCTTATGCGAACGTTTTTGGTCGGCCCGACCCGGGCCAGAGTCGAACTGCTGGCAAGAGAAGTGTCTATAACGACTGCTTTGCTTGACAATGAAGAACCGATTCATTGTCTTAAGGCTTTTGATTCTACCGGCTCTGTAGACTATCGGCAGCTCAGTGAGAGGCTTGGCTTCGAAGCAAGCGGCATTGATTTAGCCAAGGCTGCCTCCGCCGGGCCCCAGAGCCTGGCGGATTGTTCCGACCCTGTTGATTTTGTAATTGCCTATGGGGCTGCTTTGGCTCATTTGGAAAGGCCGCAAAGCATAAATTTCCGCAGCGATTTTATGCCCTATCAGGGCAAGAAGATGCGCATGGAAAAGGCACTGAAGTTCGCAAGCGTATCAGTTACCGTTCTTCTGCTTGCTTTGGGCATTTATGTCCAAATGCCGTTATTGAAAATAAACGAATACCGCAGCGATCTGCGTAAGAAATTCGCGGAGGATTACTCGGTCGTTATGTTAGGCAAGCCGCTGCCGGCGAAGTTCACAAACGCGTTAAAAAGACTCAGCAGTGAAGACAGGCGGATCCAGAATGTCCAGAGCGGCAGGTCCGGTGCCACCGGCGAAGAATCTATGATGAGTAAGCTGGCGTTAGTGCTTGAGGCGTTTAACAAGTGTGCAAAACCGACAGATTTGAAAATCAATAAGGTCTCCGTTAGCACGAAGAATATTCGTATAGAAGGCGATACCTCCAGCCGAAACAACACCAATAAGCTATTCGAAACAATCAAGGAAAAGCTGGAGATTGTGCAATTTAATTATGATTTAAAAGCCGGGCGAGACGTCTTCAGCATAACGGTAGTCACGAAAAAATAGTTTAGGACAGGTTTTATGAAAGACGTATACAAGAATCCGATTTTGTATTATATACTCGTTCCCTGCATTGCCGCTCTATGGCCTTTATTGGTTTGGGCGGTGTATTTACCTGGGGCAAAACGTAACTTAAAGGATGAGAGGAGCCAATATATAGAAGCTCAGGTAACAATAGCGACGATTTTAGAGCGTGATCCTACTCGCCTGGAGCTTACTGATCCGAATAAAACTGCCGACAAATTTGATTATGCCACTGCTGTAAGTGATATTGCCCGCATGTGCGGTATATCAGCTATCAATTACACTGTCAGCTCGAAACCAATCAGGACTTCCAGCGGCAAGAAAAGCCAAAGCGCCGAGGTGGTTCTAAAGCAGGTTGACATAACAAGCTTTGCCACTTTTCTCTCTAAGATTCAACTTCGCTGGGCAAATTTGCAGTGTGATGGTGTCACACTGACCCAAAAGAAGGGCCTTGTTGATATGTGGAAGGTTGATTTAGACTTCAAGTATTTCTTTTAAGATCAGTCAATTTTAGCTTGCCTGCTACCTCAATTAAGGTTCTTTTTCTACATTTTTTTAACTTTAGACTATAACTATATGTTGTATATTGCCTAATTTGCCCAGGTAGACTTTTGCATTTGGATTCCATGTGAAAATGATTTCTTCAAAAGTCGGTTCTTGATACTGATAAGCTGGATTTTTCCCCAAATTAACACATTTTTTGGGTTGTTGAGGCAATTCATTGTAAATAAACTTTTCTAAAGTTTTTCGCTTGTTCCTGTCGATATCAATATTGCAAAGTTAGTTAGGGCCCGAGAAAGGATTCAGGGGGCACACAATATATAGTGGTTCCAAGTCCGGGAACGAAAGCATGGATGCTTTCGCCTGTAGTATTTATTGAAAAATGGTCTGAATGTCTCATTTCGCTATTAACGGCCGGTTCGGAAGCCAAAATGGACAAGGCGATTCTCTCGATGAGTGCTTGGCTCCGGATGAGGATTTGATTATGGAACAGATCCTTGAAAATCTCAACACTACGCCTATTGGTAAGGTGTTAAAAAGGATTGCTTCGCTACCGGAGGTCCGCAAGAAGAAGGTTCTTGACGTTCGCCGCCAGCTTACCGAAGGTAAATACGATCTGAGTTCGCGATTGGATGTTGCCCTTGATAAGGTTCTTGAGGACTTTACTACATAACTACATAAGATTTATGTTTAAGGTTAGTCGACTTGACCGCTGCCCTGGATAATCCCCCCGATTGGCAGTTGGTTTGTGTTCGGCTTTTTTGCCTCACACTCCCCATTTTGTCCACTCCAGGATGAATAAAATGGGGTCCCTTTAGCTACGAGATTATTTCAGGAACATCTTCTTCGGGCTCATCCAGTTCGACTGATTTATAATCCGGCTTCTTGGATTTGTCAATCTCTTCTTTGAAAGCCGCTGTTACTTTTTCCTGGATTCTTTGTCTGCATTCTGCATTAATCGGATGGGCGATATCAGCGTGCAGCTTCATTTTACCTTTGATGTTTTTCCTTGCCCTGTTTTCCTTGAGTTTTGCGCCGCAATTATTGCAGAATTTAGCTCTAAGATGGTTTTTGCTCCCACATTTTTCGCAATGGTCGGTCATTTTTCGCGAAGGCATAGCAACGAAAAATCCGCCCCCACCTTCGATGACCTTGATATCGCGGACCACGAACTCATTGTCAATAGTAATTGAGCAAAAAGCCTTTAATCTGTCATCTTTGTTGCTGACTAAATTTACTCTTACCTCGCTGATTTTCATTTTTGGCCTCGCTTAAAATTTTACCACCTGTTGTTACTGACGATAAGGCTCGTGAAGCCGATCCTTTCGTCAAGTTTGCATTTGTCTTTTCTCGCCCTTTCTTTCTCCTTGCGATCCATAATAAGAAACAATGCTGAACCACTGCCGCTCAGGCACAAAGGCCCGATACCAAGCGATTCAATGCTTGCCTTCAATTCAGCAAGCCCCCTGTGTAATTTAAAACAACTTATTCCCAGCATATTTGCGCACATTTTCGATACTAAATCAAACCTGTTTTTTTCAATATGGATTTTTATTAGGTTGTGGAGCTTTTCGTACAGAGGAGGATTATGTTTATAATTAGCGTAAACCTTTTTGGTAGAAACACTTACATCTGGAAGTATCAGCAGGGCCGAAAAGTCAAAATTTTTCGTTAATTTTTTAATTTTCTCACCTTTTCCCGTGCAAAATGCCAGTGGTCCATCCAGAAAGAAAGACACGTCGCTGCCTAACTGCACGGCCAGTTTCGCAAGTTCGTGATTGCCCAGCCCGAACTCCATGTATTTGTCGACTCCAATCAGTGTTGCTGCTGCATCGCTGCTGGCTGAGCCCAGACCTGAGCCGGCGGGGATGTTTTTTGTCAGGGTGATTTTGATATCAGTCCATACGCCGCAGCTATTCAGAAACATTTGGCAGGCCTGGTAGACAAGATTGTCCTTTCCCTCGGGTGCCCAGTGCGGCCCGCGACATAGGAGCTCGATGCCGGCTTTTTGGCCCGGCTCGATGAGGATCTCGTCGTAGAAGTCCACCTTGGCCATCACTGTTTCTATCTCGTGGAAGCCATCGGGGCGTTTGCCTGCTATTAAGAGACTGAGGTTTATTTTGGCGGGGGCCCGGACTAACAACCCGTCGTTGACCGTTTCAAACTGTTCTTTGCTGCTCATATTTGCTCGTTGACATTATAACCGATTGTTCATATTTTGAGCATAAGAAATTAGCTTCAGGATTCATAGAGAAAAGAATAGATTCCTGCTTTTGCAGAAATGTAAATTGGGACCATTGAATGTCGGATAATGAAGTAATAAATGGTGAATCGATCGACGAGCGACAAGTGACGGGCGGCGAATCCGTTGCCTGGTGGCATTGGCACAGGCGATTGTATAACTGGGTTGTTCATTTTGCGGATACTCCGCACGGGGAAAGGGCATTATTTGTTCTCAGCTTTGCAGAATCGAGTTTTTTTCCTGTGCCGCCGGATGTTTTGCTGGCGCCGCTGACTCTTGGGGCTCCGAAAAAATGGTTCAGATTTGCTCTATCCTGCTCGATAGCATCGGTTCTTGGCGGGATTCTGGGCTACTGTATAGGTATGTTCCTTTGGTCTATGATAGGTGACTGGGTATTAGCCAATATGAGTTGGGCCGGGCTGACGGAGGTAAATTTTGACAAATTCCAGGGCTGGTATGATAGACATGATTTTAAGATTGTTTTTGCGTGTGGATTTACGCCTTTACCTTATAAAGTGTGCACGATTACAGCCGGCATCGCCGAAATCAGCTTTCTGTGGTTTCTTATCGCATCAACGGTGAGCCGGTCCGCGAGGTTTTTCATCGTTGCAGGCCTTATTGGCTGGAAAGGTGAAAGAATCCGGCCTGTGATTGAAAAATATTTTAACTGGTTTTCGCTTGCCTTCGTGGTACTATTGATTGGCGGATTCTTAGTGATAAAATGGATTCACTGATTGTTGGTCATTAGATAATTGATTTTTGGTGGTCAACTGTTATGAACGACACTCAAAAACAAACACTTCTGAAGGTCGCCCGCGATACGGTTGAAGCGATAATTAAAGGCGGGGAGACTCCGAAGCCCGAATCAAATGACCCGGAGCTCAATGCCCATTGCGGCTGCTTTGTGACGTTGAAAAACAAGGGGCGGCTGCGGGGCTGTATCGGCCGGTTCATTTCTGAGAACCCATTGATTGAGCTGGTCGTTGAAATGGCAAAGGCATCGGCTACCGATGACCCACGCTTTTTTGCCGACCAAATAACCTCCAATGAGTTAGAAAAATTGGACGTTGAGATATCGGTTCTGTCGCCGTTGGTTCGGACCGACCAACCATTGTCCCTGCGTCTCGGAGTTGACGGCATTTACATAAAAAAAGGCCGTGCTTCAGGTTGCTTTCTGCCTCAGGTTGCGACAGAGACCGGGTGGACCAAAGAGGAATTTCTTTCCTACTGCTGCTCACATAAGGCCCGCCTTGCCCCCGATGCCTGGAAGGACCCCGAAACGGAAGTTTCCCTGTTCACCGCCGAAGTGTTCGGCGCCGAATTCAAGGACATATAAGCATTTGGTTTGCCTCATTCCTCGAAAACACAGCCGGCATCGGTGTTGTCTCCCGTATGTTGCTGTTATGAATCAGATTGGTTGGTAAACGTTGGAGACAGTTACCGGCATGTAAAAACTATCCCACGAAGGCTGTTTTTGGAGAGTGATTTCGGGATTTGCTGCTATTGATTAATACAAATTGGTAGAACTACGTATTAATTAGTTGCATTTATCGGACAAATAAGGTATTTTAGGGTGGTATAGAGCCTTGGTGGCATTGATAATTGTTTTCTTTGTGCAGGCCCGGATACGTTGTGAGGTGGGGACTCAATTTCGTGTCAACTCCTGCAGTGCTTGAAAATAATGGATTTTTTATCGGAGCAGAGAATGAGAGCTAATACTTTATTAGCGATGTGCGTTCTGATGTTTTCAACCTTGGCGCATGGTGCATCGATTAGTCTGAGTGTCGGTGATGAAGGCGTTGTAGGGCTGGAGATGGGTTCAGTAGGAGTGGAATCAGGCGGGAGTGGAGTGGCGGCTTTTAGCTGCGAGGATGTTCGCTGGCTAAGTAATACGGGCGAACCCCGAATTCCGTGGAAGGTTATTACGGTACTGCTGCCGCCGGATGCCGACCTTTCGAGTGTCACATGCCGCATTGGGTGGCCGGTATTGGAAAGCATTACCGGTTCCTGGCAGGTAGAGCCGATGCCTCCAATAGCAACACGGGATGAGAATGGACAGGAAATAGTTATTTGGCCTGAGGGCAAACGGATTGTTGACGGCAGGGATGCAGATATCTACGAGCGTGATGAGTTCTGGCCACAGGAGCAGGTCCGGCTGTCAGGGCTTGGTAAGCTCCGCAAGTGGCGATTGGCTGAAGTGGCTGTCCCGTTGGTCCGTTACAATCCTGTAAGCGGCCGGTTACTGCAACTTGCCGAGGCCGAGATTACGGTAGATTTTCAG
Organism: Phycisphaerae bacterium; assembly: GCA_029858035.1. Classification (GTDB taxonomy): domain Bacteria; phylum Planctomycetota; class Phycisphaerae; order Sedimentisphaerales; family Anaerobacaceae; genus CS2-K091. The sequence continues at coordinate 4,756 of JAOUFU010000078.1, read as the reverse complement.
AGCAAGGTCAGGTCGCTGGATACCGACAGGCCCGACCCGCTCGGACGGTCAAGAGTACGTGGCAAGGCCGCCAATTTCACTCAGGCTGCGGAGGCTTACGACAAAGCGGCAGCAGGTGGTGAGGAAGGTATTACTTCTCCGAACCCAGGTTCTACGGGATATGTCATTATAACGACGGCGGCCATTCAGAGTGCATCCACGAAATTGAGCGCATTTGTTGCTCACAAACAATCACGGGGCTTTAATGTTCAGGTCATTACCGAATCAACGTGGGGCGGGGGCGCCGGTGACACGGCGGCGAATAATATTCGTGCGTGGCTTGCAGGCAACTATATCAGCGCCGATATTCTGTATGTTTTGCTAATCGGCAACCCCCACCCCGGTACTGGTGATGTTCCGATGAAGATATGTATTTCGGACCATCCAACGGATTATTTCTATGCAGAGCTGACGGCGGACTGGGACAAGGACGGAGACGGCATCTATGGTGAGGAAGGAGATGAGGTAGAGAAGTACTTTGAGGTATATACGGGAAGGATTCCTTACTATGGAAATATAGCCGATACGGATTCTATTTTGCAGAAGATAATCGACTATGAGAGTGCTGCTGATGTTGACTGGCGCAGAAATGTTTTGCTGCCAATGGTGCCGCTGGACGACTCAACTCCGGCCTATCAACTCGGTGAGCAGATAAAAAATAATTTTCTTGAGCCGGAGGCGATACTGTCAGACCGTATATATGATCAGACTTATGGTGTAATTCCACCTCCTGAGTACCTGCGTTCGGAGGCCTACCCGGCCACTGTCTGGAGCCAGGACATGTACGGCATGGTTGTGTGGATGACGCACGGCTGGTCCCAGGGCGCTTCCGGGATTATTGACACCGGGGACGTACCGAATCTTGACAATTCCTATCCGGCCGCCACGTACCAGGGCTCCTGTACGAACAGTGAACCTGAGAACAGCAACAATCTTGGTTATGCTCTTTTGAAGAACGGCGCGATAGCGACGATTGGGGCGACAAGGCTGTCCTGGTATTGGGTTGGCGAAGCCAGCTTCACAAATTCGTCGAGTATAGGGGGATTAGGCTATCAGTACGCCAAAAGGCTTGTTGAGCGGGAGAGCTGCGGTCAGGCCATCTATAATACCAAGGAGGCACAGAGCTTTTGGCTGAAGAACTATTATGTGATGATGCTTTACGGGGACCCGTCGGTGGTCATTTACGGGCCATCGCCCGATTTTACTGTTTCTCCGACGGATATGTTTTATCAGGTTGGGCCTTACAAGGGCCCCTTTAGTTCAATGTCACGGAGCTATACGCTGAAGAACAATAGCTCAAGCCCGGTGGACTGGACGGCGATGACTACGGCCGACTGGCTTAGTATTCCTGCCGGTGGGACAATTGGCCCGACAGGCTCGGTAATAGTCGATGCCTTATCCGGGGCCGAAGTATACGATCTGCCGGTGGGCAGGTATTGTGGCGGTTTGACTTTCACCGATATGGCCCTGGGCAAGGAACATCTGCGGCAGGCGGTCCTGGAGATAAAGCCGAGGTCGATGGTCGCGCACTGGAAGCTGGATGAGACCACCGGCAGAACAGCGAGCGATTCGAGCGGCAACGGTTATCACGGCGCGCTGGAAGGAGGCTTTGCGTTTGATACAGCCGCGGTCATGGGTGCGTTTGGTAATGCTCTTAACTTCAGCCACCCCAATGACGTTGTTAATACGGGCAAGACCGCCTCCGATTTTGGGCTTTCCAACAATGCCGCAAAAAGCATCACCGCGTGGGTGTATACACGCAGCTTTAACGATGGCGGTATTTACGAGATGGGACGACAATCGAACGGACAAGATTTTTCGTTGAGAACAAAAACTGTTGATAATCAATGGCGTGTGCAATACTGGGGCGGCGATGACATAGATTTCAGCTACAATTCAAAGAACAGGTGGATCCATTTTGCTCATGTTTATGACGGCACGAGGACCAGGATATATGCCGATAGTCAACTTGTTGTGGACGAGCCGAGGGCATTGAACACGACTGACAACAAGACGTTCAAAATCGGGCGGTGGAATGATCATCATTTTGACGGTATAATTGACGATGTTCGCGTTTATAACTATCCGCTGGATTTAGATGCGGTTCTTGCGATAATGGGCGGTGGTTGTGCGGAAAATCCTCATCCGTATGATACTGAAATGGACGCGCCTCGAAGTGCGACGTTGAGCTGGGTGCCGGGAGTGAAAGCGCTTTATCAGGATGTTTATTTTGGCACGAATCGGGATGCCGTGGCCGGCGCGACTACAGATTCGCCCCAGTACAAGGGCCGTCAGACTGAAAATTCCTATGTTCCGACGATGGCCAAGAGCACGCAGTACTTCTGGCGGGTTGACCAGGTTATATCTATTCCGCCACCTCCGCCACCACCTCCACCTATGGCCGGCAATAGTGCTGAAGAATCCGATTACTCCTTTCGAATCGATGAGGAAACTGCCGGGGCCGGCGTAATCGCCGGTAACATTTGGAGTTTCACAACAGGTGAGGGCGCGGGCGTGATTACCCGTGAGGTATGGACAGGTATTGGGGGGGGAAACTTTGTTACTGACCTGACCAGTCGCCCCTCCTATCCGGACTCGCCGAATCTGCGGGAAGAGATAACCAGATTTGAAGGTCCTGTTGATTGGGCTGATAACTACGGTACGCGTATACATGGTTTTCTGGTGCCGTCTGAGACGGGCAGCTATACGTTTTGGATTGCAAGTGATGATTACAGCGAGCTGTGGTTGAGCAGCGACACCAACCCGGCCAATCAGATTAAGATTGCTGAGGTGATCGGCCATACGAACTCACGCCAGTGGGGCAAATACTCCGGGCAGCAATCCAGTCCGGTCATGCTGACAGCCGGCCAGGCATATTACATCAAGGCGCTGCATAAGGAGGGGACGGGCGGTGACAACATTGCTGTGGCGTGGCAGATGGAAGGAGCGTGTAAGGAGCGGCAGGTCATATCCGGTTCTTATCTGTTTCCTTATGACGTGGATTGTCCGACGCCTGATCCCATGACCTGGGCAACGCAGCCGCACTCAACAAGCAGCACATCGATTTCAATGGCAGCGACGACGGCCTTTGACCAAAGCGGCGTTGAATATTATTTTACGTGCACGTCAGGAGGCGGCCATGACAGTGGGTGGCAGGACAGTCCTGTTTATGAAGATACCGATCTGGAGTCTAATACGTTATATTCGTATACCGTAGCTGCCCGAGATAAAAATCCCAACCACAACACAACCGCACCGTCACAAGCCTCTTTGGCAAGAACAGTCCTTCCCGGAGATTTTGAACCCGATGGCGACGTGGACTTTGATGACTATTCCCGGTTTGCTTTACAGTGGCCCGGCGGCGCCGCGGCGGCCGGCAGCGGCGGCGAGGCCGACCTTGATGATGATAATGATATTGACCTGCAAGACCTCGCAATTTTGTTCGGAAACTGGCTCGATACTGTTGAGCAGCCACCGCCATTACCCGGACAGGCCGGTAATCCCAATCCACCGGATGGCGCAACAAAGATCGAAATAACCGCAGATTTGAGCTGGACAGCCGGCTCTGATGCAACGTTGTATGATGTTTACTTTGGGACAAGTAATCCGCCTGCGCCCCGGGGTAACCAGACTGCTGCGACATTCGATCCGCCTGGCTCGATGCCATATCTTACTAAGCACTACTGGCGTATCGATTCGGTCAATAGTACGGGCAAAACACCGGGGACAGTCTGGAGCTTTACGACCGGCCCAATGCCGCCACCACCCTAAGTTGTTCGTTACGGTCTGTGACAATCCAGGGGATTTTGAGCGCCCCATAAAGCAGTGTTCTTCAAAAGGCCCTGTCATATATTCCTCAGCTTTTTGTAGTAGTGTCAGGTCATTCATTTTCTAAGGGGTAACCGTGTATCCTTAATGTCCCATACGTATTTATAGTCTATCTTGACAAAATAATGGGCTTCTGGTCTAAACATGCGGTGAGTTTGTTCCGAGAAGGAAATATGGCAAGGAAATTTGCTTTCATCTGGATATCTTCGATTTTTAGTCTGTCGGGCTGTTTTGAAATTGCAACTTCTGTTAGCAGCGGCGGTATTCATGGGATTGATACGCCGGCGGGGATGGTGGAGCATTTGAGGGGAGAGAAACTGCCGGCCCTTAAATCCGTCGAGGTCTGGGAAAACGAATATGGGCCGGGGCTGAAACTCGCCACCGCACACTATGAAGTATTCACAACTCTTTTGGAGCCGCTGATGCTTCGCCAGGTTCCGGGATTTGTCGAGTCGACGTATCGGGGCTATCAGGGCCAACTGCCGGAAACTATCAGAACGAGCACGCGGTTTACGATTTACCTTTTTGCAACGAGGCAGCAGTGGGAGGAATTCACGAGGACCTTTGCGGGAGCGCAGGCGGCGCAGTTCTTCAAGATAAAGGAAGGCGCGTATTATCTTAACGGTGCCTGCGTGGGGTATAATATCGGCAGAGAGCGAACGTTTTCGGTGCTCGGGCACGAGGGGTGGCATCAGTTCAGCAGCAGGCATTTTACGTACCGGCTGCCAAGCTGGCTCGACGAGGGTATCGCAACGCTCTTTGAGGTGCATCGAAGCGAGAAGGGGCTGTATTATTTTGAGCCGGGCCGGAATGGGTATCGATTGGGTGCGTTGAAAAAGGCGTTGATGAACGGTAATATGATGCCGTTGAGAGAATTGATAGCAATCAA
>JAOUFU010000077.1 GCA_029858035.1 Phycisphaerae bacterium | reverse complement strand
CCGCGTCCTTCCCAACTCGGAGGGAAGTGCTTAATCCCGGCATGTTTGCAGGCCGAATCGATTTCCGAGCGGTAGTCTTTGGCTTCATCACGCAGTTCCTCTTCGTCGGCTTTCTTTCCCAGTACGCAGGCGGCGTCGGCCGTACACAGCATTCCCCGCAGGTTCCACAAATCGTAACCGACAATGTGGTATTTCCCGTCCCAAAGGCACTCGCCGTCGGCAGGGGCTGTCGGCAGTACACCGGTAAAAGGCGAAGCAGTGGTGTGCCGGGCCTTCATCGTCCACCGCACGGCACGCAGCATCTGCGGGTACACCCGCTCGAGAAACCTGCGGTCGCCGGTTATCTTGTAATACTGCCATAAAGTCCAAACGGCCTGACCGTTCGCATCGAACTGGTTCTTCTGCGATTCGAATCGGCCGTCGTCACGCTGGCGCACGAGGTAGAGTTCGATTGCCTTAGCGGCGGCGTCCATTAACCCGGCTTCCTCGAGCTCCATTACCTGGTAGGCCCCATCGCGGATATAGAACGTGTCGTAGAAATCCTCGCCGCCGTGCACCTCGCCGTGGTCGTTGGCAATCAACTGGCAGACGTGGGCCGCCCGCAGCGCTTCTGTGGCCTTGCGGCAGGGAACCTCTATTCCGGCTGCGCGATCAATCACGCCCTGCCAGTATTGGGCCGTGCGTTTGAGCCACAGGTGTGCATCCTCTCGGTCATACTTGCCGGGCTTGTCGACGGCAAAGAATGTGTATCGTCCAACGCCCTCGGCCGATCCGCCGCCCGGTAGTTTCCACAACCAGGAATGTTTGCGGCGGGGTACATTATCGCTCTTTGTTTCGCTCTGTTCTTCGGGCGTTCTCGGCGCCTTCACTTGAACGGTCGGCCCGACTTCAACGTTTGCTTGGACCTGCTCCTCGGACGTATTGATGGCTTTGACCCGAATCCAGACCAGGAAGTTCTCGCCCTCTGTCGGCCAGTCGAACGCTTTCTGCCAATCCTTGACATCCGGCGGCGGCGTCGCCCAGTAGGCAATCTCGTAGCGAACCGGACCTTCCACGGCCTCGACCAGGATGATAGGCATCCACCCGTCCATTGCTCGCTTGCCGTGTGCCCGGCTCAAGGGCTTGCGGTTGGCGCCGATGCGAACTTGTATCACCGTCTTGCCCGAAAGCACCACCTCGTTATCTGGCGTGATTCGGCTGCCGTGAATGTAGTCTTTCAGGCCGACGACGTTCCAGTTGTTTGCGAAGTAGTCAAAGCCTTCCCACGTCGAAGCCTCCTCGCCTGCCGGTCTCCCTGTGGACCCGCCCAGACACACGAAGAGGGCGACAAAGATTACAGCGTATATTCTCATCATTCCTGCTCCTTGCGTTCATCATTGTCTGCTGTTTGTAGTTCTAAGATTTCCCATATATCCTTGCTTACTTATACCGCCAGGCTTTGTTACCCGTAGCATATCAGCTCTGTCTTTCGCAGTCCATTAATTGTCAAACGCAGGAGCATTTTTCCCCTTTCTGCCCTCGCCCTTTCTCTTGATTTTGTTTTTTCTTTTTTCGTGCAGGAATGTCCGCTATGCCTGAGGATTTACGGTTTTGGCTATTTTGACACGTTTTATTCTTCTGGCTTCAGCGGAAACAATCGTAAATTTCAGATTTTCGTATTCGAAGCTTTCCCCCGTTTTGGGGATGTAGCCTAAGTGCGAAAAGACAAAGCCGCCGATAGTGTCGTAGTCCTCGTCTTCGGGCAGATTCAATTCGAACTGGTCATTGAGGTCGTCGATGTATGTTCTTGCGTCGGCCTCAATAGTATTTTGGTCGATTTTCTTTACAGGTTTTGGCGGTATTTCTTCGTATTCATCTGCTATTTCCCCGACAAGCTCCTCAATGATGTCCTCTAATGTTACGATACCCGCTGTCCCGCCATATTCATCGAGCACAACGGCTATGTGCAGCTTTTGATTTTGGAATTCGTGCAGCAGCGTCCGTAGCGATTTTGTTTCAGGTACAAAATAAGCCTCTCTCATATTTTCTCTGAGCTTGAAATCCGCCGGCTTTTTTCCAATTTCGGTCAGCAGGTCCTTGGCGTAAATCATGCCGATTATCTTGTCTATATTTTCCTCATAGACCGGCACACGAGTGTGACCGGCCGTCGTAATAGTATCAAGAACCGCCTGCAGGTCGGAGTTTACTTCGACGGCTGAAATGTCCGTGCGAGGAGTCATAATCTCATCCGCCGTGGTTTCGTCCAGCTCGAGCACACTTTCAATCATCTCCTGCTCCTCTTTGTCGACCACGCCTTCTATCCTGTGTTGCTCAAGGTCGGTCAGGAATTCTTCCTGCTTTTCTTCCTGCTGCTCTTCCGGTGTTGTTTTTGCCACGCCCGCCAGTCGCTTGACAAGGCTGTCATACAAGCCAAAGACGTAAAGAATCGGCAGGGCCATGGTAGCAGAGAGCATCAGAAGTTTGTACGTTCGGGACAGAATTTTTTCACCTGCATATTTTGCCCACGCGTGAGGCGTGGCCAGGCTGAATATCGAAAATATCACGGCGGCAATAATAAACGTAAGCAGATAGTCACTGATTTGAGGCCCCTTTTCGTGCAGGGACACGAAGACATGAAGCAATAGCAGCAAAATGCCACAATTCGCGATGAGACGATATAAAGAGCAGGTCAAAATCAGTTTTTCGGCGTTTTCAACCAATCCATCGATTAGGTTTTCTCTGTTTACCGCTTTGAAGGCATCCTGCAATTTTGCCATTGAAAATATCCTCAGCGCCGAGGCGTTAACGGAGAAAAAAAACGCGCAACCGGCGAGAATGAAAATCAGAAACAAAATCCAGCCAAGACTCACTTAAGCCCTTTCAATTACATTAACGCAAAATTTACACTGCCTAAATCACTGCACTGTTTTGTTCTTATTATATACCATACCGTATCCAAGTTGTTGTAAAATTTCGTCTTCGGTATCATGCATTTTTTTTGCCTCTGCCTTTGTTGAGTCATCAAATCCAAGGTTGTGCAGCAGGCCATGGGTTATGTAAAGTGCCAGTTCAGCTTTGCCGGAATGCCCTCGTAATTTTGCTTCTTTTAGGGCCTTTTCGCCGTTAACGACAAGCTCGAATAATTTGCTGGCTTTGGAGCGGTTGCTTTCGTCCGACAAATCGAAACTCAAGCAATCAGTAGGATTGTCGCTGCTTAGAAACTCTTTGTTTACTCTGCGTATTTCCGAGTCATCCACTATTGCGATACTTACGGTCGCTTTTGAGAGCCTGAATCGAGAGCAAACGCTTTTGACCAGTTTGGTTAACTTGGCAAAGTCAACATCCAGCCCATCGAAACTCTTGGTGATTTGAACGGTTATGTTTTGCTCCTGGTTGGCCTGGCCCATAATTATTAGTGGTTGTTCTGGTGGGATTGAGATTTTGTTTCCTGTGGTTCGTCCGGTGCTTTTGGATATGCGATTCTGCCGTGATGGTGTGCAGCAAGCGTTTTGGAGATACTGGCCTCTATCTGACTTAATTCCCGCAGCGAGAGTTCGCATTCATCGAATTGACCGTCCTGCAGACGTTTCATAGCCATATTATGCACGGCTGCTTCTATTTTCGTTGGAGTTAATTCGCCATGCATGGACCTGACGGCGCCTTCGACCGTGTCGGCCAACATAACGATGGCCGCTTCTTTTGTTCGTGGCTTTGGGCCGGCGTATCTAAATTCACTTTCAGAAGGCGGTGACTGTTTTTCATCTTGTTTCTTTTTGGCCTCGCTGTAAAAATATTCGATCAGCGTTGTGCCGTGGTGTGTTTCGATGAACTGCCTCAGCACGGCCGGCAAGCCATATTCCTTGGCCATTTCTATGCCGTCTTTGACATGCCCGACGATTATCAATTGACTCATTGCTGGAGACAGCTCAGCATGACGGCTGGTAGAGCCTATTTCATTTTCGACAAAATAGCTGGGCTTATTGATTTTTCCGATATCGTGGTAATAAGCGCCGACCCTGCACAATAGCCCGTTACAGTCGATAGCCTCCGCGGCGGCTTCGGCGATAGAACCCAACAGCAGACTATGGCTGAATGTCCCCGGGGCCTCCATAGCAAGTCTTTTCAGAAGTGGTTGATTGGCATCGGAGTAGTCCAGAAGTGTCATACTTGTCGCTATGCGGAATATCTTTTCGATTAGCGGAAGCAAGCTTTGTATGAACAAGCCCACCAGAAAGGTTGCCAGGGCGTGCCATCCTGCGTTTTTAAAGATATCAGCGGTCGGCTTTTGTGCCAGATAGTCCAAAGAAATCACCATTATGAATACCATGGCTGTGGCCAGGGTGCTTACCTCAAGAAGTTTCATTCGCGTGCGTATCTCTTTCAACGAGAAGCAGCACGTGAAGATGCCGGCCGACATCGTTAAAAACAGCGATATGTCTTTCTGGCCGGATACTGCGAAACAGGCTAATACGGCATAAAATATGCTCATACCTATTGCAAAACGCTGGTCATAAGCAATTGTCAAAATGATCGCTGCCGTAACGGCCGTCCCCGTCGCCCATGAAGTCTGCTCGTTAAGTAAGAAACCGAGTTTAGTTGTCCCCAGCAATAAGATAAACAGCCCACCCAAAATCAGGGCCCTGATATGTTTTTTTATAATCCGGCTCTGGTAGTGGTGGATATAAAAAGTCGCGGCTAAAGAAATCAATGCTACTATAATAGTTATCGGAACAAGGTCACGATAAAGCTGATCACGAATCTGTTCGAACGAAAGAATTAAAACGCAGAGGCCGACGAAAAGCAGCCACAGCAGGGAAGAGATTATACTATCCCTGTTGGCAAACCGGCTTATTTGCAGGAACCGCTCGGCCGTAATGTTCTTTCGGACCTGACTTCGTCGTGGACTTGTTTTTTTGAACAACCGCATTTGTATATCCTTCTATAGTCAATAGAAAAAAACCAACAAACGCTACTCGTTTTCTCTTTTCCCGTTATCTTTGGGATATTGAATTTTTTTGTATGCCTGCACTATATTTTGAACCAATCGATGTCGTACGATGTCTCTACGTGTTAACTCAACGCAGGCAATTCCCTTTATTCGGCGTAGTATTTCAATGGCTTCAATCATTCCGCTTTTCTGCCCTTTTTCCAGGTCAATCTGCGTTATATCACCGGTTATTATCATTTTCGACCCATGCCCCAGTCTTGTCAAGACCATTAACATTTGCAGAGGCGACGTGTTTTGGGCTTCGTCACAGATGATGACCGCCTGGTTTAACGTTCTTCCCCTCATGAAGGCAAGTGGGATGATTTCGATAATATCAAGCTCTATGAATTTTTTCATCTGTGAGAAATCCATCATATCTTCGAGAGCGTCGAAAAGTGGTCGAAGATACGGATTTACCTTTGCCTGGATATCACCCGGTAGAAAACCGAGTTTTTCACCGGCCTCGACTGCCGGCCGGGCAAGGACGATTCTCCTGATTTGTTTTTTCTTGAGCATGGAGGCGGCAACTGCCACTGCAAGGTAGGTTTTGCCGGTACCTGCAGGACCTATACAAAACGTCAGGTCATTGGCAAGCATCGCTTCAATATATTTTAGCTGTCCCTTGGTCGTAGGCTCAATTACCTTTTTGCCCGAATAAACGGCAATGGCCTTGCCCGTCTCGGCGGTTTTCGATGGGCGGCTGATAAATCCCTCTATATCTTCAGCCGTGAGCGATTTGTGTTTGATTAAGTGTTTTTGCATTCTGTCGATAATTTCGGCGGCCTTGTTTACATTTTGTTCCTTGCCGGTGATTATTAAATTTGACTGCCGTGCCGTGATTTTGATGTCGAGAGATCGGCGCAGAAGGCGAAGGTGACTGTCGGCGGAGCCAAACAATTCAGGCAGCGTCTGGGCTGAATCTAATTGTATCGTAACTTCCAATGTCTTACCCTATTTGCCGACGGCGAATGTAAAAAAAAGATACGCAAACGGTGCTGAGAACAGCGGCGAATCAATGATGTCCAAAATTCCTCCGAACCCCGGCACTTTGTTCGAAGAATCTTTTGTCTCTGCATCCCGTTTCATCATAGACTCTACCAAATCGCCCACCTGTCCTGTAAAGGCAATAAAGATACCAAAGATTACAGCCGAACACCACGACATTATATCACAACCTGCTCCAAAAAGAAAACTGACTATTATCGCTGCTGAGACCGCGCCACCCATGCCTTCCCAAGTCTTTCCAGGGCTGATATTGGGAGAGAATTTGTGCTTGCCAAATAAAACTCCGATTGCATAAGCTCCTATATCTGCAAACTTTACGACAAAAATAAACATCAGCAGCCCCCATAGCCCAAAGTCGATTCGAATCCCGACTACGAAGGCGCTGAAAAGCCCTAAGTAAATAATTGAAAAATAACCTGCCCCACAGTTGGCAATTACCCCTGAAGTGCCGAATCGAAAATATTGGTATAAAAGCAATGCCCATAGCGAAAAAGCTGAGAGGAAAAACAAATAAATCAGGGGCCGAATTTCGATGAGCTGCCGCCAATACCAGCTTCCTGCAAACAGGACCGATGCGATGATGGCAGCAGGCGTGAAAATCCTCAGGTTTTTGGCCTTGGCCAGCTTGGACAATTCGAGCTGTGCCGGAATTATCAGACCGGCAATAAGGATATAGAGAATTGTGCCCTGTACGGTCTTGTCGTCGGCGGCCGAGGCAGTCAATGAGCCATCCAGCCATCCGTCGAAAATGACAATAGCGGTAAAGACCACCGTCATTAATATGCCATAAAGCAGTCTGTATTTGAGCATAATCTCTCGTATCTCGTTTTTCGTTCCGGATATGCGTTACGATCCACAGGATGTGCTTTTGATAGTGCCGAAGCGTCGGTTACGTTTTGAGTAGGCCAGTATCGCTTTTTCCAAATCTGTTTGTTTGAAGTCCGGCCAGAAAGTTTTTGTAACGTAGAATTCACTGTAGGAAATTTGCCAGAGCAGGAAGTTGCTGATTCGCATTTCGTTTGCAGTTCGTATCAAAAGGTCCGGATCGGCAAGGCCGGCGGTGTAGAGGTGCTGGCTGATGCACTCTTCGTTGATATCTTCCTGTTGAAGTTGACCCTTTTTGTATTGTTGTGCGATTTTTAGTGTAGCGTCTACGATTTCAGCTCTGCCGCCGTAGTTCAAAGCCAATGCGAGCGTCATCCCTGTATTGCCCGCCGTGATTTCTATGGTTTTTGCAAGTTCCTTTTTTACGCCTGCCGGCAGCTGGGCCAATCGGCCAAGGTGAATCAGCTTTACGTTGTTTTTCATTACCGTAGAACGAATCCCTACAAGGTATTGGGCATAGAGGTGCATAAGGGTATTGACTTCGTCTTTGGGTCTTTCCCAGTTTTCCATACTGAAAGAATATATAGTCAGAGATTCGATCCCAAAGTCGACGCAGCACTGGGCTATTTCCTCGACGGTCTTTCCGCCCTGGCGATGACCTTCGGCCCGTGGCAGTCCTTTTTTCTGAGCCCATCGGCCGTTGCCGTCCATAATTATGGCAATATGGCGCGGAATCTGTTCAGTCGACAGCCCAAGACGTTCGGCGGTTTTTTCAATCTTTTCTTCGAAGCTCTTCATGTAAAACAAAAATTAACACCACAAAAGTATAGTATTTTAAGCTAAACAGGTTTTTATTCGATTTAGTTTCAATTATCTGAATATCGTTTGATTTCGTTTTGGCCCCACACCTATGATTGTAACTGGTTTTCCCGTCATTTCTTCGACCCGGCAAATATAGTTTTGAGCATTCACTGGCAAATCGTTGAAGTCACTTACCTCCGTAATCTCCTCGTCCCAACCCGCGACGGTTTCATAAATTGGAGTCGCCCGTGAAAGTTGGGCCGCATTTGTTGGGAAGAAGCAGATTTGCTCTCCGTCGATTTCATATGCTTTGCAGATTTTTAATTCTTTTAAGCCGCTCAAAGTGTCAAGGTGCAGCAATGCGATACAATCGATTGCCCCGATGGTTATGGCGTATGAAACGGGGACCGCGTCGAACCATCCGCATCGGCGGGGCCTGCCGGTGGTCGTTCCGTATTCGTTTCCCCTGTCACGGATGTATTGGCCGATATCGTTGTCCTGCTCGGCTGGGAAGGGACCGGCACCCACCCTTGTTGTATATGCCTTGATTACACCGATGAATTTGTCAACTATTTTAGACGGTACTCCGCTGCCGGCCGGCATTCCAAGGGAGCTCGAATTTGAGCTGGTCACAAATGGAAAGGTCCCGTGGTCTATGTCCAGAAGTGAGCCTTGGGCTCCCTCAAACAGAATTGACTTGCCGTCTGCAATTGCTTTATGCAGAAATTGCGTTGTATCGGTTGTAAACGGTCTCAGTTTTTCTGAATAAGTTTTACACTTCTCAAATAGCTCATCGGCATTTATCGGCTCCGCGTTATAAAGTGCGGAAAATATTTTATTCTTATAGTCCACGATGGCTTGCAGCTTGACCTTGAGATTCTCAAGGTCTGTTAAATCATCCATACGCACCGCATAGCTTCTGCCTATTTTGTCTGAATAACACGGCCCAATCCCTCGAACAGTTGTCCCGATTTTGTTGTTGCCCAGCGACTCTTCCCGCAACCGGTCTTCGGCCTTGTGATAATCCATCACCAGGTGGGCGTTTCCACTGATAAAGAGCCTGTCGTTAAGCGTAATACCTTTTTGCCCCAGTGTCTCAATTTCCTCTATAAGGACGTGCGGGTCAACTGCGACACCATTTGCAATTACGCAGGTTGTATCGGGCCGAACTGAACCGCTGGGCAAAAGGTGGAGGGCGAATTTGCTGTCACCTACCACAACCGTATGGCCGGCGTTGGCGCCGCCGTTGTAGCGAACAACTATATCAATGTTCTCGGCAAGGATATCCACAATCTTGCCTTTACCCTCGTCGCCCCACTGCAAACCGACAACACAACAATTCATTTTTACTTACTCCCTGTCGTTCCCATTTCCTTGAGGGTCCCTGTATATTTCTGCGGGATACCCATTTTGCGCCGAATCGCAAAACGCAGGCCCAAAGATAAACCGCAACGGCTCAGGCTCCCAGCCTATTGCGGTTAAACCATTAAATTCCAGGACGGTGAATTATAACCAAGTAATTATGTTGGTTCAAGTTTTTTTCGAGATTAGAAAAACGGCCCAAAAAGGCTCTTAATCCCCAAATTCTTGCCCTGAGTGTGCTTGTCCTGAGCCGAGTCTAAGGAATCGCTTATCATTAATTATTTATTTCCTCGGCAAGGTCGGGGGTTGTCATTCCCAAAACACGGTAATCTCTCTCGATGTCAGGGTGAGCAAATTTCAATCCTCCTGTAAATCAGCAGGCTGTCCTCGATAGACAGCCGTTCTTTTCCAGGAGTGTCCTCAGAGGGGGGCTTACGACATTCTCGGGCACGCTGTGCGCCGGTCAATCCGGACTCACACCTTAAATGAAATAGCCGGCGTAGAGGTCGACAAAAAAAAACAGAAATTCATCTTTTCAAAAAAATTATCGCCTTTTATTGAGGTGTCAGGTATAGTATTGGTGTTTTCGCCGCTCGATTTCCGGGATATCTAATGCTTGATAAAGAACAAATAAAACGCCGGATAATATGATCCAAAAGCGGTTGCTCACGCTTCACGAAGATACCAGGATTTCATTGCATCAGGTCCTCCGCAAAATTGTATCTTCGGAGTCGACGTAACTCTATAGACGAGGGCGATTTTATGGAATGCACGAATTGCCGGACACAGGTTCCCGATAGTGCCAGGTTTTGTCCTCAGTGCGGCTGCACCCAGGCCGACACGGAGGACCTGCGGCAGCTCTGCCTTGCGGATGTAAAAGAGTGCGAGCGGGCTGTGAACGCCGGCCAGGGCAGCAGAGCATTCATCCGCAGCAACTTTGACAAACGCCTGACAGAATGGACACAGGCGGCTGAACTTGGAATTCGAGAAGCACAGTGGCTGCTCGCACGATGTTATGATGAAGGATTTGGAGTCGAAAGAAACGTTATACGGGCTGTCAGTTGGCACCTTAAAGCCGGCGAGCAGGGTTATCCTCCTGCAGAGAATCACCTTGGTTCCTGCTATCAGAATGGAGATAGTGTCCCGCAAGATAATGCTGAAGCTGTACAATGGTATCGAAGGGCGGCAGAGCAGGGCTATGCTATCGCGCAGGCAAATCTCGCCTGGTGCTACGATACGGGTTGTGGCGTTGCGCAGGATGAGGCCGAAGCAGTCAAATGGTATCGCCAAGCTGCCGGGCAGGGCGATTACACCTCCCAGTTCAATTTGGGCGTCCACTATGAATGGGGTAGTGGTGTAGAGCAGGACAAACAAGAGGCCATAAAACGCTATCGCAAAGCTGCCGACCTGGGATACGAAAAGGCTGCAGAAGCCCTGGAAAGGCTGACCAGCGAGGTCGCTGCTGAGGAGAAGGACAAGGAAGAAAAAGCAAAAGCTGCCGAAAAGCGGTTTCGAAAGGCCTGCAATGAGGTCTTGGACGAAGGCACGCTTGAACTTGATGCCAGCGACAGACTTAGGGTCATAGCCGACTCGCTTGAGATCTCTGAGCAGCTCAGGAAACAGTTTTTTGAGCAGCAGAAGCTGATTTTCCTTAAAAGTCAAAAAGCAAAACCGGATACAAGTGCCCAACTGAAGTTTCGAATCGCATGCAAAAACGCCATCACCGATGGCAAAGTAACCATTGACGAAAAGCATGAGCTCAGGAAGCTTGGCAGGTCATTAAATCTGTCTAAGGAAGTTATGAAGCGCCTTTTCGAGGTTGAGAGAAGAATTTTCAAGGCCAGCCAGAAGGTACAGCCGACCAGAAACATCGAATTGCAGTTTCGTAAGGCCTGCAAAAAAGTCCTGTCTGACGGCAAGGTAACACCCGAGGAGGAGATTCAACTTAAAACTTTGGCAAGGTTCTTCAAAATGTCGAACGACGTTATGAAACAGATATTGACCGATGAGGTCAGGATTTATCGCGAGAGCCGCAAAAAAACACCGGCCAAAAACGCTGTTCTGCAGTTCAGCAAGGCGTGCAAAGAGGCCCTTGCAGACGGTAAACTGACACCCGATGAAGAAAAGCAGCTAAAAAGTCTGGCCAAATTCCTAAAGATACCAAAAGAAACCATGAAGCGGATATTCAGTCATGAGGCAAAGCTTTATCAGAAGACACATTAAAGCCAACACAACTTTATGGCTTCTGAAAAGTACCTCTTGGCGGGACAGTTTCGAGCTTCTCGGCCACGCTATGGTCCGTACATACCATCGGCCTCAAATGGCGAGATACGAATCACGCTTCACGAGATACGAGAGCAATCCTGCTCTAAATATGCTTATTGATGACTTTCAGGTGATTTTTGCCACTAAGTGGTCCAAAATGGGTGCTAAATTATCGTAAGTTCTATCGCTTATTTTACGGTCCACTTGCTTTCCGTTGTTATCTTTGTAAGTGATAACAAAACGTCCTTTGGACTTAAAATAGGTCTTGTCTATTTTTTGGATGGAATCATAAGAAATTCTCTCTTTATCGTTTATGACAAGCTCGTTTTCGTCGGCGATAAGTTTCTTATTTCTAATTGCAAACCAGTATGCCCCCAGAAGTAAACCGGCGCCTATAAAAAACAGTGGTGCTTTCCGATTGAACACAAGAGTGCTGTCCGGCGAGCCGTCTTCATTGGTGTGTTTTGTCTTGAACTTTTCGTTAAAATACCCATCGTAAGCGCAATAGGCCGCGACTGCAATACAGGCGACAATCCAGATAATAAGGCCGTTTCTTTTGAATTTGCTTATAGGCGCTTCAATAGCCATATTAAAACCTTATTATAAACCTATTTTATTCGTTTTTGAGCGATAACGCTTGTTAAGGGCTGCACGAAGCTGGGGATGATTTTTTCAGCCATGAGTTCCTCCGCCAGCCGGCATTGCTTTTCGAAAGAGGTCATAGCGTCAAATTTTTCAGTACTCGATGGGTATTGCCGGATTGTAAAGAAAAGACTTATTGCTTCATCCGACCTGGACTTTTGTTTTACGTTCTCTATCATGCCTGTTTTTGACTCTACGCTGATTCGTGCCTGCGTCCGGCAATCCTCGGAGAGCGCTACCACCACGGCCGGCGAAAAGCTCACCGGGCTGGCCGAAGGCATGTCCAGAAGGCAGCTAAACGCCGTTGAGCCAAACAGCGCCTCGGCGATAATCTCATCGTGGCTGCCGATGTAATCGAAATCCATCGCGAAAGTAACATCCAGCGAATCGATATCAAGATGGTTTACGCCCAGCATGTAGGGAGCAAGCTCCAGCACTAATCTGTCCTGGCTGTAAGCGTGTTCGAACTTCGAGGGATTGACAATGCCGGACCCGATTCGGTCTGTTTCGAGAACGATCCAGCGGTATTGGCCGACATTGCGGTCCTCTTCCAGGCAGAACTCGTTATTTTCCCGGCGGTAGAAACTGCACATGGAAGGAAACTGCTTTTGTATCCGCTCGAAAAAGTTCAGGATGGTATCGCGCTCGGTTGGCAGGTCAAGCTCGGTATTGACGTGCATATCGAGATAAAAATCATCACACAGGCAGTTATAATCGTCCGACATATCAGAAACACACCTCCAAAAGAAATAAGAGATTAAACAGGCAGTAATTATCGCATAAATTCAAGCTTATCTCAAGAGATAAACTAACACAAAACGGGGCAAAATATAACAATATAGGGTGAAAAACTGAAAAGTCTATCACAAAATGAGGTTTTTGATATCGGCAAATCCGGCCTCCAGTTATCCAAAGGGGGTCAGGAATCGCAAACAGACGCCGGGGGTTAATCTTCATACGCGGCATATATTGGCTCTGAAATTGGGTTTGTTTGGGTTTGAATTGGGTTTGTTTTGGCATATTATTGGCTTTAATTGGCTTTGGATTGGCTTTGATTGGCTTTGATTGGCTTTGAATTGGCTTTGTT
>JAOUFU010000543.1 GCA_029858035.1 Phycisphaerae bacterium | reverse complement strand
GCCTAAACCGGTAATGGATGCCGCCGGCTCCGGGATGCACGTTCATCAGAGTCTTTTTGAAATAAAGACCAAAAAGAACGCCTTTTATGACAAAGACCACGAATACAATCTGTCAAAGGCCGCCTTTAGTTTCATCGCAGGCCAGATAAAACATATCAACGCAATGTGCGCGGTTCTTTGCCCGACGGTAAATTCATACAAAAGATTAGTTTCCGGCTTCGAGGCGCCAGTCTATGTTACCTGGGCTTCGATGAACCGTTCAGCTCTTTTGAGAGTGCCCAAATGGTTCAAAGCCAGGCAGGAAGCCGCGAGAATAGAGCTGCGATGCCCCGATCCTGCCTGCAATCCATACCTGGCCTTTGCAGTTATGTTGAAAGCGGGCCTGGATGGTATTAAAAATAACCTCACGCCCCCTGAGCCGGTTGAGGAAAATATATATACCCTCGACGATGAGAGTCTGGTCAAGAAAAATATAAGTGTTTTACCTACGTCATTACGGGAAGCCCTCAACGAATTGAACAAAGACAAGCTCATCCAGGAAGTTCTCGGAGAGCACCTGTTCGAAAGATACATTGACGTAAAGACAAAAGAATGGGACGAGTTCAAGAAGCAGGTCACCACCTGGGAAATCGACACGTATTTAGACACTTTTTAAATTCTTCGGCGAAGGTAACAGGAGTGACAGGTAATTATTGGCAGATGACAGGCCCGGCAGCATGATTAAGATTCGCAAGGCAAAATCAAGTGACTCCGAACGTATCGTCGAGCTGCAACTGAAGATGGCGCAGGAGACAGAGGGACTGGAGCTGAATAGAGAGGTGGTAAGCAAGGGAGTGTGTGGTGTTTTTCAGGAGCCTGCACGGGGGACTTACCGGGTGGTTGAGGAAAATGGCGAGATTGTGGGTGTGCTT
Source organism: Phycisphaerae bacterium (assembly GCA_029858035.1). Taxonomy (GTDB): domain Bacteria; phylum Planctomycetota; class Phycisphaerae; order Sedimentisphaerales; family Anaerobacaceae; genus CS2-K091. Next base: position 2,153 of record JAOUFU010000543.1, on the reverse strand, counting down.
CTGGCGATACCGGAATGGAGCGACTGGCGCAACGGAACCGTGCTGTGGATACATTCGCTGTATGTCGTTCCGGAGGCACGGGGACGAGGAGTATTTAAGAAGCTGTATTTTAACCTGAAGAAGCAGGTGGAGCAATCGCCGGAGCTTGCAGGCCTTCGTCTTTATGTGGACAAGCAAAACAAATCGGCACAAAAAATATATGAAAAACTGGGCATGAGCAGGGACCATTACGAGCTGTACGAATGGCTCAAATGAGTTATCGAAACCGCTGAATGTGAAGAGTTACAGATTTACAGGTATGCCGCGGCCGGCGAGGTATTCTTTCATTTGATTGATAGTATAATTCTCGAAGTGCGTGATTGACGCCATAAGCACCGCATCTGCTCGGCCATCAACGATAGCTTCGTAGAGGTGTTCGAGTTTACCTGCTCCGCCGGATGCGATGACAGGAATATTAACTGCATCGGATACCGCTTTAGTAAGCTCTATATCGTAACCTGCTTTCGTTCCGTCGGCGTCCATGCTTGTTAACAGGATTTCGCCTGCGCCCAGCCTTTCGCCCTCTGCGGCCCATTCAACAGCGTCAATATCGGTTGGTTCTGAGCCTGCTTTTACGCAGACCTGCCATTTGTCCGGTTTTGCCTTTGACCGGCGGGCATCAATGGCCAGAACGACACATTGATTTCCGAAACGCCGGGCGGCTTCGGTAATGAGATTCGGATTTTGGACCGCGGCGGTATTAACCGAAACCTTTTCTGCGCCACTTCTTAGAAGCTCATCCATTTGCTCAACTGTCTGTATGCCTCCGCCGACGGTAAACGGGATGAAGACGTTTTCGGCGACCTTTTCGACAAGCTCGACGATTGTTTTGCGGGAGCGAATGGTGGCAGTGATGTCAAGGAAAACCAACTCATCGGCACCATCCTCGCTATATCTTGCGCCGAGCTCTACGGGATCGCCTGCATCGCGAAGATTCAAAAAGTGAATCCCCTTGACAACACGATTATCTTTTACATCGAGACAGGGTATGATTCTTTTGGCCAACATTACGGATTTGTTCCCTCACAAATTTGCGCGAAATTCCTTAAGACTTTAAGGCCCGCCTTGCTGCTTTTCTCAGGATGAAATTGTGTGCCGTATATGTTTGCCTTTTGTACCGATGCAGGCAAATCAAAACCGTAGTCGGTAAATGCGACTTTGGCTTTGTTGTCAGCAACGTCGGCATAGAAGGAGTGTGCGAAATAGAAATGCTTTTCGCTTCCAAGGCCGGCAAATAAATCCATATCTTTCGGCAGCTTTACCTGGTTCCAGCCCATGTGGGGGACTGTCTGTTCCGTGGGGATGGGAACGACGCTGCCTGAAACTAAACCAAGGCCGTTATGCCGGCCATATTCGCTGCTCTTGTCGAAAAGCATTTGGAAGCCGACACAAATACCCAGAAGCGGTTTGCCGGTACGAGCAACCTTTTTTATTATCTCAGCAGCAGTGCCTAAAGCATTGACAGCATATCCAAATGCCGCGACTCCGGGCAGAACAAGGCCGGCTGCATCTTCGATATCTCCCGGTTCGCAGCTTAGCTTAACATCACAGCCGATATACCGAAATGCGTTGCATACGCTTTTGACGTTACCTACATTATAATCAATAACAACTAACATTTTGGCAGACTCGGGCCTCAGAACTTTGTTAACCGTTTACCAAGAACTATGGACTCATTAATGTATACTCAATACTATTTTCAGGAGGAATCGTCAAATGAGAAGATTTAATAGAGTGATTAAGCAGAATTGATTTGTTGAATAGGTTGAATCCGCCTATAATAAGCCCATTTAAGGCATAGATCGTCAAACTTCGTTTTTCAGTTATTACTATGTTTTGTATTATTGACGGCCGTATTTTTTGCCGATTTACTCTGTTGAGCCTGGCAAGATTGAGGAAGATGTGAATGTGTGGCATAGTAGCTTATCTGGGTAAAAAGGTTGCACAACCGATTCTCATAGAGGGACTAAAACGTCTGGAGTATCGGGGATACGACTCAGCTGGTGTTGCGCTGCTGGGCGGCGGTGCGATAAGGATCAAAAAGACCAGCGGCAGGATAAGCGCCCTGGAAGAGATTTTAGATGAACCTGATAAAGCTGAGACATTCGGCATCG
>JAOUFU010000542.1 GCA_029858035.1 Phycisphaerae bacterium | reverse complement strand
CTGGACTCTACACGGCTGCTTGCACGGGCGGCTATAAGAAAGGCGCTCGCGGATTGTGAACGGTGATTGGTTAATTGGTGATTTGAGTTGACGGATGGTTGTTTTTGGGGTGATTTGGGGGTGCAACCTTAAGAAGGAAACAGGGAAAATCAAAGAAAAATGAAAAGTTAAAGTGGAAAGTGTAAAACCACAGCTCAAAATTCGAAAAATCGGGGGATTGGATTTGTTTTGGCTTTGTTTTATCGTAGCCCGAAAACGCGGTTTTTTTCATAATCCCTTTTGGCAAAGAGGGTTGCATGGGTTTTTGGCGTTTTAAAATTTGGCTTTGTTTTTTCGGGGCCCGAATGGGCGATATATTTTCATAATCCTTTGTTAAAATAGAAGTTACGTTCATTTTGGCCTTTTTGGATTTGGCCCGCCACGGGCGCTTCTGCGAGTTTGAATTGGGTTCGTATTGGGTTCGTTTTGGGTTCGTTTGGGTTCGTTTTGGGTTCGATTGGGTTCGTTTTTTATTTCATAGTTCATAGTTCTTTGTTCGTAGTTCATTGTTAGACAAGTAGTTACGTTCACTTGACTTTTTCGGAAATTGGGTTTGTTTTGCAAAAAAAGGTTTATAATTTCGTACGTAAGAATTCGTACTTCGTATTTCGTATTGCGTATTGCGTATTGTGTATCGCGGATAGAACTTCGTATAGCATATAGCATCTCGTATTTCGTTAGTTAAGAGTGATCTAAAGTGCCTAAAGTGAACTAAAGTTTGATTCTCGATGTTCATGATTGGTAATTGGCTCCTGACTGCTTACACCTGACTTCTGATTACTCAATTTTACATTTTACATTCTCAATTGTCGTATGTATTATACCAAACATGCTTAAAATGTTCAATATTAATCAAACATTTTTAATAAAATTTTCATCTTGATCCTGGATATGAAGGATCGGGGGTGAGGGATTAGGGGCTAGTGAAAAAAACGCAAGGGCATAAGAACAGAACGGATTTAGCCAACTAAAAAAAGCGACAAAAAAGCACTTTTTTGGTCTTCCTTTTTCTATTGAATTCCGAACTATATCACCTATAATCTCCATAAAGTGTGCGGATTTCCTTGTGTTAGCGGGAATTGCGGGTTTGGGTAGTGCGGGATTGAGACGTGGAAAGTTGAGATTTTACATTTGTGTGGTGAGGATATAAAGGATAGTTAGGCAACAGAAAGGATATGATATGAAAGGTAGTATAGTGTTAGTTGTAGTATGCGTTGGAGTGATGATGGCAGGGTGTACGACCGTTAATCTGACTCCGGAGCAGAAGGAGTCGATACGACAGGCCGCTCAGAAAGTGCTGCCCCAGGGGTCCGAGGTATCGGTAGACACGCAGGGACAGGATGTGGTGATAGCCGCGCATCTGCTTGAGGGTCATTCTTCGGATGAAAGAAGTCCCTATGTGCGTGGTGACTACGGCACCCACGAAAAGCTCACCCGATTGGTGAGATTCCGCTCTGCCAGGGTGATCAGGTCAGTTTTGCAGGATGCCCAGCTAACTGGTGTGGGTGGTATCCTTATTCATACGAGACATGGGGTGCGCCAATCGTACGTTGGACAGTCCTTCTCAGGGACAGATGTCGCAATGACGCTGTATACGGTGAGGTTTGCGATCACAGATGGGGCCAACGGTGCACCTGTTATCCCGACGGAGGATGCGATTATCCAGCAGTTCACCGTGAAAAAGAACATCATCCCATCGCTGAGCTTCAGCAGGTCGCCGTTCTAACGGCGCCGTACAACGTGTTCAAGATTCAGATGCCGGTAGTGGCAAAGACGAATTTAGAATCTGGATTTCCGATGCTGGATGCTGGATTATCGATAAACCGGATCCCCGCTTTAGCGGGGACTAAGCGGGGCAAGTGAGGTTTTGATTTGACGGGGATTAGGATTTGGGGTAATTTGGGGGCAGTAAAAGAAGCGCAGAGCGAATTAGCGAATATTAATCGCGGTACCTATTGCATAAAATTTCGCGGATTATACGGAAATATTTTAGTGGGTATTGGATTTTGAAGGCAATTTATTATCAACATTTTGGCGGGCGGGAACGGCACTTTAAATGATTAGGGATAAATGATTATTGATTATTGTAAATGAGGCCGGGAAGGACGGCGGATTTTTGTTGTGTTTTAGGTGAATGGGGTGGATAATTGGGGCAAGAGATAAGATATGAAAACTGACCGGGCCCCAGTGAGATAGTGAAGAAACGATCCCACAGGGCAAGCTCACGGGGTAAACCAGAAAAAAAATGAGGTTTTGTTTTGGCGGGAATTGTGGATTTGTTATCAACATTTTGGTGGCCGGTATGGTCCGAGGCAAGTTCTTAAGATTACCATAAATAAAGAGGCGATGCTTAATTACAGAATTAAAATGTATTGAACGATGCTTTAAATTGCGGCTAAACCATGAATACAATCAAGCGACTTAGCTCCAGACAAGTAATAATAAATTTTCCCGATTTCGATATTCGCATATTTGTAAAATACAGAGGTGTGTATTGCTCGGCGATTAGAATCTGGAAATTACCACCTCAAAGCAGTTTTCTGAGCATGATAAATACTAAAAATATTATTTGGGCGATTTACAACGATAACGCAAAATATTTACATGGTTGGTTTTATAAAGAGCCTAATTTATTAAAAGCAATAACAGACAAAGTTGTTCAGTGCAAAAATTTTGAAGAGCTTAAAAAGCTATTGATTGATTTTGAAAGAATAATCAGTGGAGAAACACCCTCAAGTGACTATATTGAAGGACAAAACGAAGAGTAATCGTGGGGATATACAATGCTCAATAAACCATTTGATGATATTGACAAAAATGATATAGACGCATTGATTGCCGAGCAAGTTTCCGAGGCTAAGCAGTTAGAATACAAAAAGGAATTACCCGGTGGTACTGAGAGAGAAAAAGTTGAATTTCTAAGCGATGTGTGTTCCTTTGCGAATGCCTCAGGAGGCCACATTATCTACGGCTTAGGAGATAAAAAAGATACTGAAGGTAAAAATACTGGCATTCCAGAATACGTGGG
>JAOUFU010000541.1 GCA_029858035.1 Phycisphaerae bacterium | reverse complement strand
AGATGCAAGGCGACATTAGATTTGAGCTGTAGCCCGCCGCATCCGTAATCGCCGGCGGGTACATACACGGTCCCGCCACCGGCGGCGGCACATGAGGCGATTGCTTTCCGGATTGGCCCGGTATTGTCCGCGGCCTTGTTGCTGATTGCCCCGAAGTCTGTTATGTCGTATATCTTTGCCTGGGTCGGCAGGCACCAGAGCAGGGCAATACCCATACTCAAAATTAGCCCGTGTCTGAACATTGCAATTATCTCCTTGACTGATATGTCCAATATTTATTACACAAGAAAAGTACTGCGCCGTGCAGGAACTATATTACCACGAAACTAGGTCCGATTTCAAGGGCCCCGCTGGACTTTGGCGGTGTTGGCCATACCCAAACCTGGTGTGTATGCGTAAAGGCGAGGATGTGTAAATGATGATATTGAGTGTAGAAAGGTTGCGTTTTTAAGATTGGTATGGTATTGTATTGGTAGAAGTTTTGGTGTGTGTTTCGCGCCCTCCAAGACTTTTCAAGTTGAAGAGTGAGGTGAGCAAATGAGCGTTTTTGAAGGTAAATTGGGCCGGATAAAGTTTTGGTGTACATTGACCTTCTTTTCACTTCTGGTTCTTAGTCCGGTTTTGTCGGCTGATGAGGTTGATAAGCTAATTGAAGAAGCCGGGGCACCTGCAAGCTTCGCTATTCACACGGCCGATTTCTCAGCAAAGCAGGAAGAGTTTACTTTTGATTCCAACGAGGGGAAGATTGAGCGTAGTCTGTGGGTAATTAAGGACAGAGACCGATATGTAGCTGTCTGGCACCAGGAAGCAAGCAAGCTTTACGTTGTTGCGGCGAATCCCGCCCGGGCAAGCAAAGAAATCAAGATGCCTTCGGCGTACGATACAAGTGGTGATAGTTTCGACGGCAAGTTAGGGGTGCGGGTCACGACGTTTCCTTGTTGCTATGGGTCTATTCAGACAGCGGACAAACACAGGTTCAGTTTCACCGGCGGCTGGGGGACTTTGACACTGACGGACACATCAACCTGGACCAAGGAGCACAATACCGAGGCTGTTTACACGCTTACCTTCCGGTGCGATCCGGTCCTCGGTTACGTTGTGGATATTGATGTCGAATTCAAGACCAATGAGGAGGAAGATGGAAACGGGAATCCTTTCGAGCCAGAATTGGTCAACCTTTATCCGAACCATACCTTTATGCAAAAGATGCCCGATGCGGAATGGCGATATGAATACACGGTTTATACTCCGCCGAATTCTGATAAATACGTCGGCTGGATAAATGATGTTTCTCAATCGGACCTTGCGGACGGCGTGCGACTTCGAAATGGGGGTTTCAGCTCGTTTCTTTTCGACCCCGAGCGGAAAGGGCCGGCGCTGACCTGTACGGTAGACGAGGGAATAAAGTTAAGGAATGCCGCGTCCAACCTTCGGTTTGACCGGGACTACTATGTAACGCTTCCCAGGGGACGTGACATGAACGGTCATTTCAAGGTTGACGCCAAGTTTTGTCTCGTGTTTTTGCCGCCGGACATAACACGGTATATTATGGAGAAGGTCGAAATAACCGACTGGCGAAGCAATGATGCCTTTGCGATACGAATCGGAGAAACCGAAGACTTCGAGACAAACAGAATCTCCAAATCATCTGAGTACACCAAGGTCTACCCGGCGCTTGAGCTTTCAGACAAAGAGGCACATAGCGGTGACAAGTCCTTTGCCGTTGACGGGGAGAGCAGATTTCGGATAGATCCGCAGCCGGTACTTGAGCCGAACGCAACATATATGCTCGAAGCCTGGGTCAAGGTTGTTAAGGGACAGACAAGCAAAACGGAGGCTTATCTTCTGGCCGAGCCTTCGCGATGGATGCCTAAGGGTACGAAGCTGGAGCCTTATCAATCGAAGAGCGTGAAGGACGAAGACGGCTGGAAAAATATTACGCTGGAATTCAAGAACGGACCTCTTGGCTCTACTTACCGGCTGTATGCGGTGGTCAACGGACCATGCGAGAAAACCTATTTCGATGATGTTAGTATAATGATGGCCAGCCCACCTGCCGACGTTTTGCTTGATAAATTTAATTTAGATTAAACCCGTTAGAAATAAGACGCCGGCGGTTTCTCTGTTGCTTTTTAGTGTTTTGGCGTGCAGCACAAAGCCACCATACTGGTTGTAATTCAAGGGGGATTTCGATATTATCTATAGTGCCGATTTTGGATACAATACGCAGGTTTTATTTTGGATAGGATTTTAGATTGATGCGGCGTACAAAGGCAGGAGTTTTATCGATGGTCGTATTTGTAATTGTGGGTACGATGCTTTTATCGGTATCAGTCCAGGCAGTAGAGCATCCTTTTATTCTGTGGGACAAAAAGGACATTGCCGCAATCCGTAAAAAAATCGAGACCGAAGCGTGGGCCAGGGCAGCCTACGAGAAACTGGTAAATGAGCCGGAACGGCATGAGAAGACCTTCAGCAATCTTTTCCAACACGCGATTATGGGTGACAAAGAAGCGGCAGAGAAGGACAAGAAGGAGCTGATGAGGATGGTCCGGTCGCCGATACCGAGAGGTGCCGCACAGTATATCAATGTGATACGATATGATCTGCTGTACGATTCGCTAACGTCCGATGAGAGGAAGGAAGTTGAAGAGGCTTTCCGCATATATATCGATAACCAGATTTTCAAACGCGCAATCTTAGACCCTAAAATCTTTAACGATTCCAAGAACTTCTCTCGTTACGATGCGCGCAAGTACACTCGGACCAACTGGCTGCCGAATATCATCTGGCCCTGGAAGGTTAGCGCGAACCTGATGGCGGCGGCGCTGGGGGATGAGGAATTGATTCGCAAGGTGTGGGGGGCATACGGGTCCTGGAAGTGGTATTTCGACGAGTACCTGTGTGACATTGGCTTCTACAGCGAAGAGTTCGGCAAGATGGGGTCGACACCGGGCGCGATGCTTTTGTATTGCCGGGCCGTGAAACGATTGGGGCTTAACGAATTGGGCTACGGTTACAAGGGCAAAGGCGGGGCAACGATGCGAGGGCATATTGAAAGCCTTATTC
>JAOUFU010000076.1 GCA_029858035.1 Phycisphaerae bacterium | reverse complement strand
GGAACGTAATCCGCCTCACGATGTTCAAGTGCTGCAATCACACGTTCAGTTTTTAATTGTCCGTCACTCATATGAATACCTAATCAAGGTGGAATACCTCTTCCATGTTTGCCCACCATTGGCCTTCTTCGCGGTTTGATAGCGGTATTTGACACGGCTCACATAATTCCCACCATTTTTGCGTGACAGGGTCAGCAGCCATTTTTCCCATGTCAGCTTTGAAATCTTTGCCTAAGTATTCGAAGTAACCGAACAAATAGTATTTGCCGTCGTCGAGTTGGTGAAGGTAAATTGAGTAGTTACGGATGTTGCAGTCCTTGATGGTCTTGAGGACGCCGGGCCAAACGGCTGCATGGAGTTTCTTGTACTCGTCCAGTTTCTCCTCCCTTACGCCAATCACCATGCCATACCGCTGAGCTTGTTGTTGTGCACAACCTGCGCCGGCCGATACAATTGCCGCCAGTGTGATTATCAATACCAGCTTCTTCATATTACGTATCTCCTTCTGAAAAACTGAATACCTTCATAACTAATATATACATTCATGTGCCGCATCTGCAACAATCTGTAATTTCTCCGGAGGCGTTTCAAAAAAATGATCTGACATCGAGCAGATGTATCCACCTTCATAACCTACCTTCTCAAACAACTCGAACACCTTGTCGCGTATTTGCTGCTCCGTGCCCTCCGTTACCACGTTGAATTGGTCAATGCCGCCGATTAGAGCAAGTCGGTTTCCAATTTTAGCTTTGAATTCCCACGGCTCCTGGTTGCCTCCGATGCTTGGGGCGGCTAATGTTTCCGAGGCATCACAACCGTTGGCGACAATCATCTCTTCAATCCCCAGTGTGCCTCCGCAGGTATGGTAGGTAATCTTAAAACCTAATTCCCCAAGTGCATCGTGTAATTTCCGGTCGTAGGGCAGGCAGAACTCCTCGTGAATCTTCGGCGAAATAAGAGTTGATGATGCCGCGCCGCCGCCCGTTTCGATCAGGTCGAACTTTGAGCCCTTCATCCCTTTGATAAACTGCAGTTTCTTATCCAGCAGAATCTGCAGAAGCGCATGTACCCAGTCCGGCTTGTCATAACTGGCCATAATCAGCTCGCTCACGTCTTTCAAACAACAGGCATGCTGCCAGCAGCCTGCCTGGTCACCCCATACGAATCCTCGCAAAATGCCACGGTCACCAATTTCGTCGTAAAGTTTACTGACCGGCTTTGGATCAAGTCTGGGCACAGGCATATATTTTCGAATCAGTTCTATATCCTCATCACGTTTGATCATATATTCAGTGATCCATGTGGTTTTGAGGTCTCCGCCGGTTTTATAAGTCAGACTGCCATCAGGTGTAACAATGGTATGATTTACAATCCGGTCGCCGGGGTCATCACTGATAATTTTTGCCTCGTCCTTCCATTGGCTTGTCGAGGCCTTGGAAAAATCTGCCTTTGCCACCCAGAACTGGCCCATATCCGCAAAATACTGGATCTGCGCGTCCATGCCGAACTTTTCGAACGCCTCGATATCGCTTATTCCACCCAGAAACTTGTCAAGGTGATATGGCTGCCATTGATGAACCGAAACGGGCAGGCGGTCGGGTTTGCCTCGTTCCAGGGCACACATCATTCGTTCCTTACTTGTCATGGCCTGATTCGTAATATGATTCCTTGCTCAAAGTAAACGGCTAAAAGGCTATTGGATGGAACAGATGGTAACTTAGAATATACTTTATAGTCAATACTTTTGCTGCTATTGACTTGTCAGTGCTAACATAACTTCTTTGTTGGTCTTGACTTAATGTCTTATTATTCCTGGGCATACATCATCAGGCGATTTTAATGAATCACGCCTCTTGATAGGTTGCCTTTGAATCCCTTATAATAGAAAGTTTGGCTTCCTTGTAGTTGTGCTGTTGAGCGATTACATGGGCCAGATGGAGACTTACAATAGTGTATCGACTATTATTAGACAATCTTAACCGGTCCTCGACGGGGATTAATCTTGAAACTTAGGTTATTCGTAAGGTGAGGAAACCATTATGAAAAGACGGGCATTTTTGAAAGCTGTGGGAAGCATTGCTACAGGCGGAGCCCTTGGTGTTCAGTCAATCTTGGGAGGTTGCGAGCAGGCGACTTCTACAGACAAAATTGAAAAAGTCGCCGGACTGCCCCGGCGGGTGCTTGGGAGAACAGGACGGAAGGTTTCGATTGTAGGATTCCCGGGACTAGCGCTTATCCATTATGACCAGAACCGCTGTACTGCAGGAATACACAGTGCCTTCGAGAAGGGCGTCAATTACTTCGACGTTGCACCCGCGTACGGCAACGGCGAAGCAGAGATAAAGATGGGGATCGGGCTGCAAGGTCTCGAACGCAGTCGCATTTTTCTGGCCTGTAAGACAAATATGCGTGACGAGGAAGGGGCTCGCAAGGAATTAGAGCAGTCACTTAAGCGGCTGAAGACCGATTATTTCGATTTATATCAGATGCACCATTTACGCTGGCCTGAAGAGGTCAAACAGGCCATGGGCCCGAATGGTGCTTTTGAGACCTTCTTAAAAGCAAAAGAGCAGGGAAAAGTAAAATACCTTGGCTTCTCGGCACACACCACCAAAGGAGCGCTCGAAGCTATGAAGGGCTTCTACTTCGATACCGTAATGTTCCCCATCAACTTCGTCGAGTTCTTCAAAATGGGATTCGGCCAACCGGTCCTTGAGCTCGCCGACAAGCAGGGTGCGGCGGTACTGGCCATCAAACCGTTGTCTAAAGGCGCCTGGCCGGAAGGTGTGGAAAAAACTCGGAAATGGTGGTATCGCACGACCGAGACTCAGGAAGAGGTCGACTTGGTGATGCGATTTACCCTCTCACAAAAACGCGTTGTCGCGGGAATACCGCCTTCTTTTCTTGACCTTCTCGACAAGGCGATTGTAGCAGGACGATCCTACCGTCCTGTCACTGAATCCGAAATGCAAAAGCTTCGGGAGATGGCCAAAACGTGCGAATCCGTATTCCGCAGGGAAGAAGAACAGGTCGCCCACGGCGGATTAATACACGAACCGGTCTATCCCGACAGCCCGCACGAGTGTTGTCCCTGCGCCTATGTATAAAGATTTGGAAGGAAAGTGTATTCATCCGGTTCACAAACGCTGATGGAGCAAAGATAAATACACCATTATAATTGGGTATCGAAAACAATGCGAGATGACCAAAAAACCAAGGCCGAATTATTGAAAGAAGTGAACACGCTGCACAAGTGTTTGGCTAAACTTAGGCAAACGGAAGAAGCACTTCGGGAATCGGAGGAAAAGTGGCGCAGCTTGCTGAACAATACACCGGATATTGTTATGATTGTGGACCGTGAAGGCACTCTCCGATTTATCAATCACACGGTGCCGGGTATCACGGAACAGGAAGCAACCGGCAAGAGGATTTACGACTACATATCGCCTGAGTATCATGACACGATGAGAAAAGACCTTGAGCGAATATTCCAAACAGGGCATGGTGCCAGCCAAGAGATTTCCGGGGTGGGGCCTCACGGTGGCTTATCATGGTATCAGGCCGATCTCGGGCCTATCAGGCAGGATGGATGTATTGTTGCAGCAAGTATAGTCACAAGAGACATCACTGACCGCAGGCGGGCTGAGGATGCGCTGCGGTTAAGAAATGTTGCGATAGAGTCATCCATAAACGGGATTGCCTTTGTTGATGTTCAAGGTAATCTTTTTCATGTAAACGATTCGTTTCTCAAACTCTGGGGATACAGTGATGAGAAGCAAGTTCTTGGGAAGCCTGCTGTGGGATTCTGGGCTGATGTAGATAAGGCCGCAGAGATAAGAGAAATAGTAAATAACAAAGGCAGTTGGACAGGCGAGTTGGTTGCCAAGAAAAAAGATGGTTCATACTTTGATGTTGAGTTATCAGCAAGTTTGGTTAAAGACGAAAATGCCAATCCGGTTTGTTCAATGGCTTCATTTGTAGACATCACCGAGCGCAGGAACACAGAAAAGTCACTGCGGGAAAGTGAAGAACGTCTGCGAGTGGCGCTTTCCGCAGCGCAGATGGGCACCTGGCGGTTTGATCCGTTAACCAATCAGGACACGCGAGATGCCAGCTTAAACCGGATTCTTGGGCTGGAAGCGATAGAGTCTACACAGCCGGTTGATAATTTTCTCCAGCGTGTTCATCCTGAGGACCGGGACATGGTTGACGCCGAGATTCAGCATTCTTTACATGAGCGTCGTACGTATTTGGCGGAATTCCGTATCGTACGCCCGGATGGTACTGTTCGCTGGCTGCAAGATCAGGGCAAGCCCTTCTATGATGAGGACGACCACATTTTGTATTTGACTGGTGCCGTTATAGACATCACCGAGCGCAAGCGAGCAGAGGAAGTGATAAGAGAATCTGAAAAGAGATACAGAGCGCTGTTTCAGGGTGCTGCTGAGGGAATAATTGTCGCAGACATTGAAACGACGCAGTTCAAATATGTCAATCCGGCGATATGTAAAATGTTGGGTTATACCGAAGAAGAATTGAAGCTGCTTGGTGTGCGCGATATTCACCCCAAAGAGGACTTGGAGTATGTGATTTCCGAATTCAAGGCCCAGACAAAAGAGGAAAGAATGTTGTCGCAGAGCATTCCGTGTTTGCGAAAAGACGGGACAATAATATATGCAGACATCAATTCAACCAATCTTCTGATAGATGGCAGAGAATGCAATGTAGGTTTCTTCACAGACATCACCGAGCGCAAGAAGGCCAAGGAGAAACTCCAGGAGAGTGAAGGCAAATACAGAACGCTCCTTGAGAATCTTCCTCAAAAGATATTCTTTAAAGACAGAAACTCAGTTTACGTCTCCTGCAATGATAATCTCGCCAGGGATTTAAAGATTAAATCCGAGGAAATTGCCGGAAAAACAGATTATGATTTTTTCCCTAAGGAATTAGCTGAAAAGTACAGAGCGGACGACAAAAGAGTTATGGAATCAGGGGAAGTAAAAGATATTGAAGAGAAATACATCCAGGACGGGCAGGAGGTGTTTGTCCATACGGTCAAAACGCCTGTCAAAGATGAGCAAGGTTATGCCGTTGGAGTATTAGGCATTTTCTGGGACATTACCGAGCATAAGCGAGCTGAGGATGCACTGCGGGAGAGTGAGGAGAGATATCGAATTCTCGTTGAAAACCAAACAGATATGGTTGTGAAATTTAATCTGGATGGTGTGCTTTTATTTGTGAGTCCTTCCTATTGTAAAATATTCGGCAAATCTCAGGATGATTTGATTGGAAATAGATTCATGCCTCTAATTCATGAACAAGACCGTGAAAGAGTGGCAGAATTGCTGAAAAATGTCTACAAGCCTCCATATACGGCTTATGTAGAAGAACGTGCCCTGACAAAAGATGGCTGGCGATGGCAGGCATGGCTTAGTACTGCTGTACTGAATAGTGAAAAAAAGGCTGAAGCTGTTATCGGTGTTGGCAGAGACATCACAGATCGTAAAAGGGCGGAGGATGCACTGCGGGAGTCGGAGAAACGGTTCAGGGAGATCTTTGAGAATACGGCGGTTGGTGTGTACCGGACTACACCTGACGGACAGATTCTGATGGCCAATCCCGCTCTTGTTCACATGCTGGGATATTCATCTTTCGAAAAGCTCAGTAAGCGGAACCTTGAGGAAGAAGGTTTTGAGCCTCAGTACAAGCGCTCGATGTTCAAGGAAGAGATTGAGCGTGAGGGCCGGATTGTTAGTTCGGAGTCGATTTGGATAACGCAGGACGGAAAAAGACTCTATGTGATTGAAAATGCTCGAGCCGTACGGGATAAAGATGGTAAGACACTGTACTACGAGGGTACTGTCGAGAACATCACAAAGAGCAAGCAGGCAGAAGAGGAACTCGACATGTTTCGTGAAAGAATGGCCCGAGCCGAGCGACTCGCCTCGGTGGGAACCTTAAGTGCAATTATGGCTCATACGCTAAACAATCCTTTGACTGCTATTCAACTGTCAATTCAGAATGCAATGGCAGAATCGAAAAAAACGCCTCGTCAGAGTACTATTACAAAATTTCTCAAGGACAGCCTGCGTGCGGTTTCTGAGGTGTCTTCAACAGTTCGCAGCTTGGGCAAATTTGCGTCGGAATCCTCAAAAGAAATTATCATTGAAGTAAATTTAAAAGCGGTGGCTGAGAGGACTGTGAAGTTGTTGAGTGAAAGTGCACGGCGGGCGAAAATGAGCCTGCACCTTAAAGGTATGGAGAAACTGCCGCCTATATATTCAAACGAGAAAGACCTGGAACAGTTATTTTTCTCGCTGGTTGAGAACGCTATACAGGCAGCCGACGGCAAAAGGAGCCACCAGCTTATTATCAGCGGTGCTGTAAAAGATCAGCACATTGAGCTGCGATTTACCGATGACTGTCGTGGTATTGCGTCGGAAAATCTTGACAGGATTTTTGAGCCGTTCTTCACTACCAATCCTCCAGGTGAAGGAACGGGTCTGGGGCTTTGCATTGTCGACCGCTTTGTATCTGAAGCCGGCGGTAATATTCGCGTCGAAAGCAAAGCCGGTAAAGGTTCAACTTTTTTCGTCACCCTGCCTATCAGCAGAGGTGGGAGGTACTAACTGGACAGCTATGACAAGTATAGCAAAACAACACATCTTTTTTGTTGATGATAACCCGGAGGTACGCAATGTAGTCGGAAGAACCCTTAAACAAGTCGGTGCAAAGGTCAGTTGTTTCGCCTGTGCAACCGATTGTATTGAGAAATTGCGATACCAAAGGTGCGATTTACTTATTACAGATGTGAAAATGCCCGGCATGAGTGGCATCGGTCTGTTAAGGGAAGTGAAAATACTTGCTCCATGGTTATCTGTGTTGGTTATAACCGGCTATGCAGACATCCCAATGGCGATTGAGGCCATGAAGGAAGGCGCATTGGATTTTATTCGAAAACCCCTGAATAGGGAGAGCTTTCTAAGCGTTGTACGGTCAGTGTTAAAGAAAAATACCGGGGCTGACCGGCTTTTGGGAAAACCGTTAACTAATAGGGAAAATATAGTACTGCGTCTCATTATGGATGGCAAAAACAGTAGGGAAATAGCCGACTTGCTCAACGTTACTATACGTGCAATCGAGTTCCACCGCGGGAACATTTATAAAAAATTTGATGTTCATAACGTAGTTGATCTGGTCAAACGAGTCAAAGATATGGGGCTGTTTTAACCAATGGAAAATACTTCCTAATGGTCGAAATAAGCGTTTTTTCCATGTAGAAAACCACATCTAAGTAGTCGTTAAACAACACTTTTCTGCTATTCTGCTATATATAAATTTTTCTAAAAAACTGGTAGTTACCACAGTTGTTTATTTGTTGCGTTAGGCTATGTTAGAAGTATGTAAATAGAGTTATGTTGGAGTTTTGTAAGAAAAAGCTCATCATAATCTTCCTCGCCGGGCCTGACCGGTGAAGAAATATCGGGCCCGGCAGAATTACTGCACGGCGGGAATGTGCCGTGATATTGATAAATCTTTGTGGATTAGCTGGCCCCTGTTGGAGGGAGACAGGGGCCATTTTTTTACCTTCAATCGCGGTCATCTGGTATCGACTGACTTAAGCTTAAGCCCCAAATCAGTATCGGACCTCGCCAAATTGCCGGGGAAATTGGGCAAAGCAATTTGTCCCGACGCATCCGCTATGAGAACTCCCGCATCGATCCATTCACCAGTCCGCGGATTAAACCATCTGGCCTCATATCTCATGTTGGATAGCCCACCTGATAGAGTCGCCACCGGGCAGTCTTTTTCGAAGTACAACAGAAAAAAATCCTTCTCCGGAGCCCGCAAACAATACGCCCAGCCGATACAGCTATCGGCTTTGCCGGACCTGCCTGGTGAGAGAAGATTCGCACTGGGAATAAGCTCCTGGTATCTTCTCCCTTCGGATAGAATGAAGGTCCTTAAGTGCTGCATTTGAGCTGCGGATTGCCACTTGATAACGTCCCAGATATGATTGTCGGCGGCATCTTCGACGTTACCGCCCCACATACCTCCGTCCCATCCACCCGCGCCGTAAATGTGGCCGCCCAATCCACCTGACAACACGCTGCCGTACATCCCGGAGCGGCAATAAAGCTCCGAGGTCTCCGTTCCACCCGGCGCGTCCAGCATTCCGGCATAGTAAGGCTCCCCGTTGATGCCGGGCACGGGTGGCGAGGTATTGAAAATTTCGGTCAAATAAGGGTAAAGATCGTGGGTGCGCTTATTGCCAATCTGATGGAACGTAAGCCATTTCGCCTTGTCAACGTGACCGAAGTTCCGAAGCGTCGAAGGATTCGAGTTTGTCCCGGCCGGGGTCCCAAAAGGCGGTGGACCATATTTTTCAATAACCTTGTTCGCAGCCTCGTTCCAATCGTCTGCCGATATGGTCGCTCCGGTCCAGTCAAGATGGATCGGACTGAACAGGCAGATATTGGCTTGATAGCGGCTCCAAACGTACTGGATATAACGCGTATAAGACTGGGGCCACTGGTAATGCTTTTTCCACGCCTGGCCGATATCCCGCCGGGACACTTCGATAAAAGGAACAAATCCCTGACTATTCAAGTAGTCAATCTTCCTGTCCATGTTGCGAAAATATTCGGGATTAATACGGTCAACGTCGGGGAAGTAATTCTCGTATCCTGGCACTTTGCCCGGAAAGAGAAATGCGCGATTACCATCCTCATCGTGCATGTCCTTGGCACTTTCTGTACCGAGCTGTTTCCACGCTGAGCGCAGTACTGTCCCGTCGGCTGTTTTCAGCGTTGCAGGTTTGTCATCATTG
Organism: Phycisphaerae bacterium; assembly: GCA_029858035.1. Lineage (GTDB taxonomy): Bacteria > Planctomycetota > Phycisphaerae > Sedimentisphaerales > Anaerobacaceae > CS2-K091. The sequence continues at coordinate 4,169 of JAOUFU010000076.1, read as the reverse complement.
GCCCAGTTCGGAAAGGCTGCAATCATCGCAATACAATTAAAGCCTTGCTTCCTGCGGAAACCTACATAATCCTTAAAACCGGCATCCGGGCCAATGGAACGTTGCTTTTTATCATCATACCACCGATACCGAAAGGTTGCCGTGGACCACCACGTATCACCCAGGAGGAAATAAGGGGTTCCGTCAGCGTATTCAAATGCGTGACCATTTGTGGACGCCTTAATCATACCGCGTCGACAAGGATTTCCCTGCTTTTGCGCTTCAGACCAGGGACGGGCGGTGAAACTCCCCTTTTTTCCATTCAGCTCCGAATCCGGCTGGTTCGAGCCGCTCTGCCATCTCCACTTGCCGGCAGCAGTCGCCATAACGCGGACGCGAAATATGTCACCGCCATCCCAGAAACCGTAACAGCGCTTCTTGAATACAGATTCGGGCCCTTCCAGGTCGACCCAAACCTCCACTTCTTTATACGCATTATCGTACGATTTCGCCGCTTTTAGAGTAATATCTACCTTCTCCCATACATAATATGTCACGCCAAAAACCTCATTAGATGTTCCCGATAAAACAGCACTAATTACCAGGAAAATAAACAGTAACAACCGACGCTTTTCTAATCCTCCTAATCGAAATATCATAATCCTATCCTTAATTACTCATCTAATTTCACTTTTTCCCAAAACACATAAATACGAATCGTGAAATGAGAATAACAACCGCAAATGATAAATGCAAAGCTTATCTCTAACGCTTCCTTTTCCCACTATTACCTTACTAAGCAAATGGAGTTGATTAGAATATAGGCTGAATTCAGCTCCTGCACATTTTTGATACAAGATATGTTGTCGAGCATTAGATAATGGACTATAATCATTATTGACTGCATAGTTCACTGGCTTAATCTGAGGACTAAGATAAGCAGGGGAAATCGATAATGAATATCGTTGTTTTAGATGGCTATACACTAAACCCGGGAGATTTAACATGGAAAGACATGGATACCCTGGGTCAGTGCACAGTTTATGACCGTACAACACCCGAAGAAACCGTGCCGCGTGCTAAAGATGCTGAAATCGTGCTAACGAACAAAACCTTATTATTCTCTGATGTAATCAAACAACTTGCAAAGCTGAAATATATCGGTGTGCTGGCAACGGGTTACAACGTAGTGGATGTTGAAGCAGCCGGAAACCTGCGCATCCCGGTCACTAATGTCCCCGCGTACAGTACCCGGTCAGTTGCGCAAATGGTCTTTGCTCATTTGCTCAACCTTACTCAACATGTTGGTCATCACGCCGAAACGGTAAGAGGGGGACGTTGGACTTCCAACCCGGACTTTTGTTATTGGGACATGCCTTTGATTGAGTTGGTGGGACTGACTATGGGGATAATTGGCTTTGGAAGAATCGGCAAAGCTGCCGCAAAGTTGGCTCTGGCTTTCGGCATGAAAGTCATCGCTTATGATGTTGTTACACCCTCAGGCATGCCGGAAGGATGTCAATTCGTTGGGCTGGATGATGTGTTCCGGAGAAGTGACGTTGTCAGCCTGCACTGCCCGCTTACACCTCAGACCAAAAACATCGTGAACAAACAGCGATTAGCACTGATGAAGAAAACAGCTTTTCTCATCAATATAAGTCGTGGACCGATAGTAGATGAGCAGGCTTTAGACCAGGCACTGAATAATGAGGAGATTGCCGGTGCTGGTTTGGACGTGTTATCTTCGGAACCGCCCGAGAAGGACAATCCTCTTCTTAAGGCCAGGAACTGTTTCATCACACCTCACATCGCCTGGGCCACGCGCTCAGCACGCCAAAGACTGCTGAAAGTGGTTGTCGATAACGTGGCCGCTTTCCTTGCAGGTAAGCCACAAAATGTTGTCAATGAAGTCAAAGCAACAGGATGATAGATGAAGAGGCGGATTTGTGAATATATCCAAAGGCACATGTCACCTAAAAGAGGCAGGAGTAATACACTACTGTTCGTAGTTTTTTTCCTGATTTTTTCACCTTCCGCAGTATTAGAGGCCAATCTTGAGCAAACGCCGACCGTTCTGGAATGGTCACAACTGCCGCCTTTGCCCGATCCTATTGGTTTGGCTGGTCCGTTCGTAGGTGTTTCAAACGATGTCCTTATTATTGCAGGTGGCGCCAATTTCCCGGATGGCCCTCCCTGGGAAGGTTACCCAAAAGTCTGGTATGACAAAGTCTTTACGCTCACTGATCCCCAAGGCAAGTGGTCAAGTGACTTCAAGCTGCCAAGACCATTGGGATATGGTGTTTCCCTGACCTTCAACAATAGAGTTGTCTGCGCAGGCGGCTGCGATAGAGAACGGCACTACGCCGATATCTTCATGTTATACTGGACCGGGACTAAGTTGGAAACCATTCCCCTTCCACCGATGCCCAGGCCCTGTGCTTTTTCGGCTTCTGTTTTGATGAATGATATAGTTTATATAGCCGGGGGGCAGGAAACAACATCCAGCACAGAAGCACTCAGGAATTTCTGGGCGTTGGACCTGTCTGAAGCCACTCAGAATATGAAATGGGAACAACTGGAGCCTTGGCCGGGCAAAGCACGAATATTGCCTGTGATGGCTGCGCAGGAAGGAGATGTATTTCTTATTAGTGGCGCCCGGCTTTATAAAGGAACAGATGGAAAAGCAACTCGCCAGTTTCTAACCGATTGCTACCGCTACAATCCACAAAGCAAACGATGGAAGAGAATAGCTGATGCGCCCCGTCCCATCGTGGCTGCTCCAAACCCGGGCATACCTCTTGGCCACGCACATATTCTGTTTTTGAGTGGTGATGATGGAGAGAACTTCTTTAGGGCGGCGGAACTGAAGGATAAACATCCCGGCTTCGCCCCTGACCTATTCGTCTATAATACCATCACTGACACATGGACGAAAATGGGAGAATTTCCAAAGAATATCCCAGGCGATTTAGGCAAATATCGCAATGCCGGGACGTGGCCGCCTGTGACGACCACCATCACAAAATGGAAAGGACAATACGTGGTCCCTACAGGCGAAGCTCGTCCCGGCGTTCGCACGCCAAAGGTTCTATGGGCAAAACCAACTCCGATAGCGGGTAGCTTTGGGAGATTGAATTGGGTAGTCCTGGGGACCTATTTAGTAGTATTGATAGGCATGGGTTTGTACTTTTTAAAGCGTGAGAAAACAACCAATGATTTCTTCCTGGCCGGAAGGCGAATTCCCTGGTGGGCGGCAGGCTTGAGTATCTTTGGTACGCAGTTAAGCGCGATTACATTTTTGGCCATGCCTGCAAGGTCCTATGCCACAGACTGGGTACTGCTAATATTAAATATTGGTATACTTGCAATCGCCCCTTTCATTATCTACTTATATCTTCCCTTCTTCCGGCGACTCAATATAACCACTGCATACGAGTATCTGGAGAAACGTTTTTCTGTAAGCATCAGATTACTCGGTAGTTTCTCCTTTATCGCTTTTCAACTCGGTCGAATGGGCATAGTTGTTTTACTTCCTGCTCTTGCCTTATCTGCTGTCACGGGTATGAATGTCTATCTGTGTATTGCCTTAATGGGTTTGCTCAGTACTATCTACACAGCTATCGGAGGAATGGAGGCAGTGATTTGGACGGATGTCCTGCAGGTTATCGTCCTCATAGGCGGGGCGCTTATTGCATTAGGGATTATCATCGAAAACCTGGACGGAGGTTTAAGTCAGCTCATTTCCATTGGTTTGGAGAACGATAAGTTTAACCTTGCACACCTAAATTGGGACTGGACTCGAGATGCTCTAATCGTTGTTATCCTCGGTGCCATCTTCACTAATTCCCTCGTGCCGTACACAACCGACCAGGCGGTCATCCAGCGTTACCTGACTACGCCGGATGAGAGGCAGGCAGCCAGGGCCATCTGGGTCAATGGCTTCCTGGCCATCTTCGCAGGCGTACTTTTCCTGTTAGTTGGAACGGGACTGTTTGTTTTCTATAAAGCCAATCCGCAGCGTTTGGTTCCTATCGAAAAGACCGACCAGATATTCGCCTTGTTCATCGCCCGGCAGATGCCTCCGGGCCTGGCCGGACTTGTCATTGCCGGTGTATTCGCTGCCGCCATGTCGAGTCTTGACAGCAGCATGCACTCGATTGCCACCGCAGTGACGACGGATTTTGTTCGGC
>JAOUFU010000540.1 GCA_029858035.1 Phycisphaerae bacterium | reverse complement strand
GCAAGGACGATTGCAGTCGAAATCCAGCTTTTCTTCATATTCATCATTATACACCTTTCCATAGGTTGTGTCAATTAGGGCCCATGTTCCTTGATATATATATTGGCGAATTGGACAGGGTCGCCATGATGCTGCAGCGCGATAAGACCACGTTTTGGCATGCCGGGAAGCTGGGCCCAGCGGATTACTTCTTTGCCATTGAGTACAACATTGACGCGATCGTCGATGACAGTGATTTCAAATCGGTTCCATCGGCCGATAGGATTGTCGGCCCTGGTGATTGGCGTTGCAGCTTTACGCACTTCGGGGGGCATACTTTTGTCCGTGCGATATCCCCAGATTTCACCTGAGCCTATGGGCCAGTTCCAGATATTGACCTGGCTCTTCGAGCTTCCACGCAAGTAAATGCCGCTATCGCCGGCAGCGGGCACAGAAGCAGTCAGATCTTTGCCGCTGGAGTCGGTGGCCTGTGAGCCGTCCGGCAGAATCACCGGAACCTGCTCAGTTCCATCTTGGGGTGGAAGGCGCCAGTCTACGATGAGGGAGAAATTTTCGAATTCCTCTTCCGTCCAAAGATTCTTGTCACTGGCTTCACTTTTGCCATCGTAATCCAGGACCCAATTCTTCGCCTGCCAATGTCCCTTGTGCCCCGGTTCCTGCTTCCAACCGCGCAGGTCGAGGCCATTATAAAGCGAGCGAAAACCTTGTTCCTTCTGTGCAATCTCATCGGGAGGTGGATTTGAGCCGGGCAGCTCGCGGATACGAATGTTGCGGAAATGGACTTCGCTGCCTTCAGATTCGAGACAGATATATCCCTTCCGGGGGTTCAAAAGTGAGCCGCGAGTGACCACCTTGCCGTTTACTGCCAAGGCAACGGTTGCATTTTTGCACTCAACACGATAATGGTTCCACTGCCCGGCCGGCTTGCATCGCCGTTCGCTCGGCAGGGAGCGACTCCAGCCTGAGGGATGAGGCCTATCCGGTTTCATGGCAGCACCGTGAATAGCAAATATGTCGCCATGGCTGGTATGATTCTCGGAGTTGCTGCCGTCAAGGATTTGTACCTCTATAGAACGCGTGAACGGCTGACCCGGCGCGGTCACGGGATCGGAGTGAACGAATAAGCCAGCATTGCCACCCTTTTTCATGTGGCGCCATTCGAGCTCCAGGATATAGTTTTCGTAATGTCTTTTTGTTCGCAGCACGCCTGTAGGAATCCCAGTACAAACAATCATCTCGTCGCGTACGGTCCATGTTTCAGGGGCGCAATTGACATTTACCCAGCCGTCAAGATTTTTGCCGTTGAATAAAGGTACAAAATCGTCATCAACTTCATCCAGCTCCTTTATCATTATGTCTCGCAAAGTAATGTTACCGTTGAGGTTCTGAAAGCCGATGTGTCCTTTGAGGGGGCGTTTTGACAAGGCAGGTCCCTTTTGCTGGCGTGCTTTTGTTTCGAGGGATAGGTCTGCATCTATTATCTTTTCGCCGTTAAGTACTATCGTTATCTGACTGCCGCGGGCGGTAATCAGCCACGAGTTCCACTGGCCTACCGGATTTGTGGCAACCTTTGCGGGAGCAATTTCGTCATAAATCGAGCCGGTACACTGCTCATTCCTGGCGCTGCCGCCGTAATAGACCTGATCATCGACTACCTGAATCTCCATCGCTGTATAGGCCGGGTCGCCCTCCGGGGGAAAACGCAAGCCTATGCCACCATTGCTGCCTCTGGTTAACTTGGTTTCAAGCTTTAGTACGAAGTCGCCGTACTGCTTCACAGACCTAATCCAAGTTCGTTTGTTCAGGCCGTAGAGAACTCCATTTTCCATTCTCCAGGGTGTTCCCTCGACTTTCTGTGGCGCGGCCACATTTGACCAATCGCTGACCTTGAAGCCTTCTAAGCTGTCGCCGGGGAATAAAGGGACAAAACCATCTTCGGCGGCCTGCAAGATCGCGATGTTACCCACGATTATCACGCATCCCATCACCGGGATTAACAAGAAAGTGCAAGGCTTTTTCATCTCCGAAACTCCTTACATCTTTTTATTTAGAAATTCTTGCTCAAAACGCATAAAAAAACAGTATACGTTATTATAACATGCTCAACTTAGCCCACAAACAATCGATAATAATTTCCTGTTTCGGCCTATGGGACAGACTAAACAAATTGCCAGTCGTGTAACCAGATATATTCCTGCGGCAAGAGTGCCCAACGCTGGTCCGTTTTGCTCATGAGCCATTCTTTGTCTGCCGCCGTGAGCCCGAGCGGCCGAGTATATGAAGCCTTTGCAGCGTTATCGACCTCGTAAACCGTCGAGAGGCCCGGTATGACGGCTGTTATAGCATCGTTGAGATTAAGGATGCACTGAAGAGTAAGCCTGACAAGGTCGTTGTCTTCCTTATCTGACGGTCCTGTCTTTATATTGTCATACGTTTTCAAGAGCCTGCCGCCGAAGAATGGTTTGATTGTAATCAGGCCTACATCATTGTCGGCCAGTGATTGAAAAACACTTTTTGCGACGGGCTCTGCTCCCGGATTTTGTTCCTCAATATTGTTGCGGACAGGAGGTATGCCCTTCTCTTTAGTCTTTGCCGTGCAAGGTAAGATGAACATCTCAACCTGCGGGTACTTTTCAATGACATGCCGGGCCCAGGGACGACTGTGGCTGGAGATGCCAAGGTGTAGTACCTTGCCGGCCTTGTGCAGCTTCCGGAAGGCCTCTATCATCATCTCGACATCAGCGTCGGTGTTGGTTCCATCCATTTTTGCCTGGATACGCCAGATGTCGAGATAATCGGTGCCGATGTTACGGAGACACTCTTCGACGTTGTGTACCTGGGCCTTGACGTTACAAAATTCATCGTGTCGCGGACAGAGCTTTGAATCGTCGGCGCCAACAATCATCTTGTTCCGGCGGCCCTTCAGTGCCGTGCCGAAGGCAATGCATTCTTCGGCGCCGGTAATATCAAGGTAGTTCATACCACAATCTATTGCCTTGGAAACAACATCGGTACGGTTTTTGGCTATTTTATCCGAGATACCATTTGTTATAGATTTACCCCACCACCAGCCACCTCCGCT
>JAOUFU010000075.1 GCA_029858035.1 Phycisphaerae bacterium | reverse complement strand
CTCCGGTACGTTCGGCGGCGTGATTTTTCTACTATTTTCCGGCATACCACCCAAAGAGCGAGAAAAACAAACATACGGCCGATTCGTGGATAACATCCGTAACTTTATTCACGCCTTCTGGCCTATTGTGCTCGCAGCAACACTATACGCCGGCTTCAACCTGTCCCCTGCCGTTACAATCCTGCTGGCTATATTGATCTTTCTCATTCTTCATAAGGTGCCTTTGGGTCGGTGGACAAAACTCTTCAAATCAGGTGCCGAGCCTGATTTCGTGTTCCTGATCCTTGGAGCCCTGCTCTTTAAGCTCAATTTAGAAGCAGGTCAGGCCATCCCCGCAGTAGTTGAATTCTTTTCTAAAATAAACGTACCGCCACACTTTCTAATATTTTTTCTCCCCTTCATAGTAGGTTTCCTTACTGGTGTCACCATGCCGACGGTGGCAATGACATTTCCATTCTTAATGCCCTTTATCGGTACGGGGCAGGAGACGAAAGTTCAGCTTCAAACACTGGCTTTTTCCGGCCTGCTCTGTGGACTTTTCCTCACGCCCGTACACCTCTGCCTTTCGCTTTCAGCCAGCTACTTTGAATCGCCGCTTCTGAAAATCGTGGTAAAACTAATCGGACCGGTCGTCTTTGTGGCTGCTGCCGGCGTCCTGATGGCATTGTTACTGTGATGAATATTATCACTTCGCCAAAGTGGAGTTTGTCCTGCATTAGCAAGGAGCATATTTTTAGTCTTCTTTTACTCCGCCGGAAAGCAAATACATAACGCTAATTTGAGGGGATGCTAATCTCTATGAAGACATTCTCCGGCTCATCTTCGCAGGTAACCGTGTAATCAGCCGGCCGACTCAGGTCAACCGCTTTATGATGAAGCACTTTGTCAATTAAATAACCATGCACAACCCTGATACGAGTTTGCTTAGGGTGATTCTCAACTAAATGCAGGCAGGCACGAACCGTATTTAAGCCGGGATTTCCTGTATATTTCACATATACAACCTCTGCCGGCTTATCCAGCAGGATATCAGTGTCCCAGTTATATCGCCAGTGATTTACCCATGTCGGTACTGTCGACTTGTATATTTCTTTGAAATCTCTCGGTTCACCGACAGCATAAGCGATTCGGTTATCGGTTTTCCCGGCCTGCTCTCCCTGATAAGTGCGAAACGTTGCACCGACGCTTAGCCATGCTATTTTTTTACCGACAGGAGCAGCTAATCGTAAAACGGCGTCACCGCGGATGCGGCAGGTATTACGCGCCGGGTCGTAATCTTTTGGCATATCAACCAGATATTTCTTCAAATCGCTCGGTTCAGCTGTGTTCGGCTGCACTAATAGAGGAACTGTAGACAGGCCATACGAATCACCTGTTTCATATTTAAGATGATTTATACCTTTTTTGAGTACAGGCAGGCTAATCGGTGCAACCTGGACCCATGTATCAATGGTCAGAGATTTGACCGCCAATTTTCCTTTCACACCTGAAGTGCTGAGTTTCAAGAGATAACCATAGGTTCCTTTCACCATGCTGGTTAAATCTATAGACGACATCACGCCGGATTTGGCATTGCCTGCCGCCTGCCAACTCAAGCCGTGGTCTAAAGACACGAGAAGATCAGTGGGTAAACCTGCATTTAGTGTTACAACAGAAGCTTCTGTATCATCATTCACATCATTTAAGTCATTGACCTTCGCCACAATTATATAAGGCGTGAAAATTTCAAAGATGACCTCTGCGTTGCCATCCCGGACGATATTCAATCCCTCTTTTCCGGGGGCCAGGTTCTTTACGGCATAGACTCCATCTTTAAAATCCGTGGACTTCTTGGCCAAATTAGGTGCATAATGAAATAGGCCGTTCCCGTGATTCCAGCAGCTAAAATCACGATGATTCGGTTTCATGCCCACCGGCTCGGTTTGAATAAGGTCTTTAATCCACTTGGTCTTGTTATAGCGAGGTAAATGGTGCCAACGCCCGCCTTGAGGAGTCCACCAGCGAGTAAATGTCTCCCCTTGCCGAAGATAAAAATCCATCGTATGGCTGCCTTCGAACCAGCGGTAATAGTAATGGATTTTGCTGTCACGATAGATTTTAAAGACCTTGTCCTTATCGTTATCATTCGGGAAAAAGGGCTCGACCTTCATCCGTGGATTCACCCAGAGGTCCCGATTTCTCCTGGCCTCATCCAGACTTGCTGCTATTCCATCCTCGTCAAGTAGAACACCTCTTACATCAAGGTCATAGTAGTGCCAGCCGTTCCCATACCAGAGTTCCGTCGCACAGTGGCTCCATGATTCCACGCCAAAGGAACGGCCCTGTTCAAAACCAACGCCCTGAAAGATGCCATCCAGGACAGGGCCAAAGATTCCGCAATAAGCCATATTATACACATTCAGGATTTTAAGGGGGTCGCGCACGGTAGCGTATTCATCGAAAGTGTCTTCTCCTTCAAGAATCTCATTAAAATGGTACAGGCCGGTTTCGTAGCCGCACAAATACTTCCATATTGCAAGTGCAAGCTCATTGCCGGTCTTGTCTTTCCATGCGGAGAACTGCCTAAATCGCTTCATATCTGTAGTATCAGCGGTGTGTTCACTATTAACTCGGATACAAGTTACCCTTGCCCGGGAAATGACGGAGCTGCCAAATGTAAACAAAATAAACAAGATTACATAGGAAGCTGTTCTTCTCCAGCGACCTTGCCAGGAAACATTCATGGTCTGCCTTTATCAATGCCCACAGGATGTCCGGTTTGTAAAGTTATTGCCTATTCCACTTTGTCTTTATTCTGCGTACTCCCACTCAAACTATTTTATAAGATTTTGTCAGAAAAGCTACCCACAGTATATCTCCCAAGCGCTCACCTGCCACACAGAGCCGAAATTGGGCTTATTTTGAGAAGTACTAAGCAGGAAATCTAATAACTGGACTACTATAATTTATTGCCAGTTAGCCGAAACAGGTCTTTATCCGTATGCAACTGCAAAAATCGCAAAACGCCTTTTTCTCTCAGAAACGGCGATTAGCCTGTGCAGATACGGCCCCGCTTGACTCTTCATTCAGTAGAATCAAGGTCTGGCCAGGTGTCTTTTTCTTAACATCACCGCACCGAGGCAGGACAGTAAGAGCATGTAGAGCTTTTCACAGGTGAAAGTTCTTGGCAATATAGTTGCGAAGGGGGCATTCACAGATTGCCAAAGGTCCGAAAAGAAATGCAAAATTGCATAATCGGCTATTTTCCTCTAAACATTCAACCCGTTCACCGTCGGCAATAAGTCTCGCTTTGCCGAGGTGTTCAAATCCCGACTTATGGCATGCGAAATCCTTAGGGCATTCCATATCACTGATGATTTGCTCTATTTTGCTTTTGTGTTCTTGGACTATTTCCACAAAATTACCCAGAGTTAACGTGGCACATATTGCGCTTACCCGCCCAGAAAGACGAATATAGCGTCATTATGTTTATGCCGTTTCCGAATTGGAAAATGTTGATAGTGAAATGGAAATATTTTTAAAAATAATAAAAAAAAGCCGAAAGCGCGAATTTCATCTCCTTAGAGCACCTTTACTACCAGATTGCCGAGAAAATACACGTTATCGGGACAGCAAAACGTGGATTCAAGCCTCACAGGCTTTACCAGTGTTCAACTTTCTTCATTTTTCACCTTTTGAAAATCTCCCGAATTTGCCTTGGTACGAAGGCATTAATCTGCATTCTATGCCTGTAGCAGCCGATTACTGCTTTTAGACCGGTGGGCCACTTTGCGCAAAGAAAAGGGCCAGCCTTTTCAAAAGTTTCCTCATCTATTCGCGTTATAACCGCCACATATAGCAGCCAGGGTTCAGGTTCACTTCTATGAAAGATTTTTTATCGTATTTAAATAAAAAAATCCTTAATAATTGAGTTTTATTATCAACATTTCGCCTCATTCCTACGGTTTATTAAGTGAACAGCTATAACTTGTGAGATTTGAACAAACTCACGATGTGCTCAGCTTAAGATTGGTATGGCTATGCGGCCAAATTATCAGGGCCTCGCACGCCAATCGTCTGTGAGAAGTGTCATGTGGCTTTTGAGCTGTTTGTAATGAAAATGCCAATTGATGTTCTAAGCAGAGAGGAGCTGGACTATGGTGTTGAGGTCCTCAACAGCGGCGGCTGAAGCATATTTAGCAATACTGTGGTAGTAGTCCTCTCGAATTTTGCGTGGTGGCGTAAGTGAAAGTTGTTTTTTGTACACAATATTCCAAGGAGTTATTGTTATGTATGGATTGATATCGCAAATAGAGGGCCGGGAACAAACAGCCAAGAGCAAAGAAGGTGAATATCTAACCTTTACATTTTTCGAAAAGAAAGATGGTATGAAATTGGAAGTTGCCGGTTGGACAAAGTTAAGGCCACTGCCGGACAAACCTGAATATATCAGAGGGGATGTCAGTCCCTGGGGGTGTGAAATACCAGTAATTGACCTTAAAGTCTTGTATGGGAAAGGCCCAACGGAAATGACTGCCAAAACGTGTTTTGTCATTCTCCAACACCCCGAGTTACACGAAGATTATTTTGGGATGGTGGTCGATGAGCTTTCAAATATAATCAATATCGCAGACGGTACAGAGAACAAAATGTCGCCACTGCTGTTATCAGCAAGGCATCACCTCTCGTCCAATCCCATGATAAAAAACTGAAGTCCGGTATTATTGTTATGAATGAATATGGTGAAGGCAAGTTTAGTAATGCAGCAATGGATTTTTTATAAATAAGCTAACAGCACTCTAACTACGATCTCTACGACATTGACTTTGGATCTGTAAAAGGCAGGCGGAAAGCAGCTCTTGTAAGTCCTATGTTTATTGAAAGAAAGGGGTTCTTATGCACCGTAACCACGATATTTTTGTCAGGGCAATCCGAGACAAGCACAAAGTCAAATTGACCTTTTTCAGCAACGAGAAAGGGGACATCAGAGACGGACTATTTGGCCCCATTTTCTATAGTCCGTCCACTGCGGGGGATGATTCAGATTGCTACTACCTTTGGGATTTTGAAGCCGGCAATAGCAACAATTTCTTGGGTTTGCCACCATCTCAGATAGTGAGGATGGAGTTAACCAGGGAACCTTTTGACCTTGTTGAGTTCTTCACCTCAAGTGGAGGAATTAGCGATTCTAAGTGTGGGTTTGGAGAGGATTTGCCTGAGACTACAAGGAAAGAACTCGATGGAAAAAGTATGTAAGAATTGTAAGTATTTTGTGCAGAAAACTTTTGATTCAAGCAAGTATTTGTGGGGCGATTGTATGAAAGAGGCAGGTTCTATTGAGGCAGATTGTAAGAAAGAGCAGGGTGTTTTTATGTGGGCTGATAAAACTTGCAGTGATTTTAAGCCGAAGCAAGAGAGAAAGTGAGGTCAACACTCAGTAGGGGTTTGTTAGGAGAACATACGTTTTATTATTGTGTTAGAGCCAAATTTTCGTCGAACACTCTTTTTTGGCTCGTTATGTAAAGTTTTTTGTTTTTTTCTCGCCTTGCTCTGATTCTCTAAAACCCGCATTTAAGCGCTAAAAAGAGCGATTATTACAGATGCACCCACTCATTCAGACCATCGAAGTAATCGAAATGGCAGACTTTTATTGATAATAATCATTGTATTCTGTAGAATACTCCGAACTTCCAACAAAGTTTTTTGTTGATTTTGAAGTATATTTGGGAGCGGAAGTGAGTGGCTGTGACAAATATACACCAAAAGTTCGATGCTCTAAGTAACGTCGAGCGAGCAGCGGGGATTTTCGACAAATACGGGGATTTTATTCGTTCGGTCATTCGTTTTCATATTAGGAACGAACCGGAAGCTGAAGACGTGTTCCAGGATTTGTTTCTGTCTCTGGTTGCAAGGCCAATACCTTTGGAAGTGCAAAATGTAAAAGGATTTTTGTATAAGCTACTGTGTGATACGGTCAAAGATGCTTACCGCAGATTAGATCGCTATCAAGCAAGAATAAACAGGTATACCAAGCGTGGCTTACGCGTTGCGGAAAATCGTCCGGAAACCGGGTTGATAAGCGTGGAAGAGACCAAAAAGATGTTTGATTTAATTGAGAGGCAACTGCCCGCACAGGAGGCTTTGGCGGTAACACTGAGGTACAGGGATGATTACAATACCGGGGAGGTCGCGGAGATGATGGGTGTAAAACATAGGTCTGTCAGCAGGTATGTTTCTGTCGGATTGAAGAAAATTGGCACCGTTTTTATTAAAACTCAAGGGGGTGGTTTATGATAGCTTTTGATCCTAATTCCACATGTGAGCAGGCTAAGGCCCACTATTATGATTATCTCTTCGGCGATACTAAAGAATGTGTTTCCACACACATGCTTGGTCATATAGACGGATGCTCATCTTGTCAGGCCGAGGTGAGGCGGCTTAAGGTTATACTGGCTGAGGGCGAAGATCAGACTGCCGGAAGCGCCAGGCAGGCCACCACCGCTATCACCACATACTTGAGGTTTCACTTTGTCTATCTCAGGGCCTTCGTGGACTGCAAAATCCTGAAGCTGTTTCTACCCAGCCTGGCTATCCCCGCCCTGGAAGTTTCTGTCCCAACCCCTATTACCGTGCATCTTGATAACTGTCAAAAATGTACCAGCGACCTTAAAGCGATTCGGCGGTTAAAACTCACCAGCAAACAACTTGGCCGATTGGGCCAGCTTTTTGCTGAAGAACCGGGAATCAATGCTCATATATGCTCAGAAGCCCAAAATGCCATAGCATCCGTCGGAGCAATGGTCTTCGAAGGTGCTTCTCCAGAGATATTGCGGCATTTGTGTATATGCCCGGAGTGCAGAAAAAAACTCTATGAAGACCGCAGGGGCAGAAGCGAGAAACTTCCCCGGAATTCCGAACAAACGCCGATGCCGTGTGATGCCGTTTCGCCCGCGGATATTTTCGATTATGTCATACCCTATGGAATTGAACCCGACCACGATCCACATGTAATGTTTCGAAAATCACTGACATCACATTTAATTAATTGCCCGAGATGCCTGGATAAAATGCAGAAACTGCACGATACTGTGTATAGTATTTTGGAACGGCAGGAATCCGGAATCGTTACATGCTATGAAATATGTGGCCCCGGCCAGGAATCGACTGATAGTAGTTATGGTGACCTGTATAGGGATTGGCCGATAGAAGTGCAGGTATTTGACAATTCCGTTGAGACTGAGACCGTAGAAACCAGGGAAACAAGTGCTGCAGAAGGCATTGCAGTATCACCTGGGCCTGAGCCGGAACGCAAATTTTCATTCCTTAGAAGGCCGTTTATCAAGCCGGCAGCAGCGGCGGCAGCGGCAATTTTATTGGCCTTTCTATTGTTAAATATACCTGCTGCCAGGGCCGTCAATCTTGATCAGATTAGCAGGGCTCTCGAGCGGATCAGGAATGTTTATTTCGCAACGTCTGTTACAAAAAAGGCAGTACCGACTCAGGAAATATGGATATCTCAGGCGTTAAACATTAAGATAGTAAATGCTAAGGATAAAAGCGTTCTATGGGATATCGAGGCAAAATCCCAAAAAACAAGAGATTTGAACACAGGTTCAATTGCAACGATACCACTGAACACCGATGTTTTCTTAAATGTTAAGGAAATTATAACAGGCCTGTTGCCATTAAACAGTATGCATGAAGTACCGGAAGGTGCTGAGTGGCTGCCTGTAGCTGATGAGGACATTGAAACCGTTATTCCCGGCACACAAGTATACGATTTAATATGGACTGAAAAGCATCTCATAGGCTCCGTAACCCTAAAATGGCGGGGGTATATAGATATCAAGAAAAAACTGCCGAAAAGAATTGAGCGGTGGGACAAATTTGCCCAAGAACAGGAGTATAAGCGCGAAAGCGTTACAGAGGTTTCTTATCCGACCGACGATGAAATGAAGGCTGTTATCAAAAAAGCCGGTTTTTAGTTGGCTTTGTTTTATTCTGACAGCCAAAGTGGGGAACGATTATTGTACTGGCCGTCAATTTCTTCCACGAGTAAATCATCTGCCTTGAGGCGGCTTACATGGCCGTCCACAAAACCCACGTTAACAGTTCTGTTGAGATGGCGGCCATCTATGGCATCTGCCTGTTGGCTGGGTAAAATAACTCTTTCTTTATTTATTTTGCTAATTCCGGGGACATAAAAAGAACCTTCTCTTGCCGGATTTTCAAAAGGC
This sequence comes from Phycisphaerae bacterium, assembly GCA_029858035.1. Taxonomy (GTDB): domain Bacteria; phylum Planctomycetota; class Phycisphaerae; order Sedimentisphaerales; family Anaerobacaceae; genus CS2-K091. The sequence continues at coordinate 4,811 of JAOUFU010000075.1, read as the reverse complement.
CGAACAGATGCATTTGTGACGCCCTTCCAGCTTATAAGGCTGTATCCACTGTCGGTTATGAGCAATGTGTCGGAAGGACGCCGAATCTGATATAAGGCCAAAGGTGTTCCAAAAAATTCGCTATTTATCATTCTCGGAGCATCCTTGCATATTGACTGGTTCACCCCATAATTGCCGCAAAGAATGTTTACCCTCGGCCCCATGTCCTGAATGTTTCTTGATGGACACCAGAAAATACTCTTTGGGTCTGTGTAGTCCATGAGTCCACCCTCCACGGACGTAAACCACCACCAGCCCTGCAAGTCATACATAATGTTTCCCGGGTAGCGGGGCGGAGGCCAAACCATATAGTATTCTGAGTCATCGAAACCATAGGGGAATGTCTCGTTTACCTGGGCGTATGTTGTCAGGGCCAGGGACAACTGCTTCAAATGTGAACCGCATACCAACGCCTTGGTTTGTTCCCTCGCTGTGTGTGATATGGGTACGAGGATGCTCATTAGCACAGCGATAACTGCGATAACGATAAGCAGCTCAACGACTGTAATGCCTTTGCCTCTCATATCTGCATTATTGTACCGGGACTTATAAAGAAGTAAAAGAAGTTTAATTTGCGTTATTTGCATTTTTACCGTACCTGAAAAGGCCTTTTTTGGCGTTTTACAGGCCATAAACAGGAAAAAATCAATATTCCAAAAAAAAATTAAAAAAATTCTATTTTTTTATCAACATTATGGCAATCAGCTTCGGCTTTATATAAGTAGCAAGGCCTCGCCGAGGCGATTCCTGTTAATTCAGAATCAGAAAGAAAAGCAAGTACTAAGAAATGGGGGTTAAGGGTAGCAAAACAGGCGACAGGGTGCCTTAATGGAGGAAGTTGTAGTGTGAAAGGCAAAACCAAATCCTCCTCCGCATTGGGCGGTCAGAACTATATTATGATGTTCCGGCCGCCTCTTTTTATTCGGGCCAGTCCCAGCAATCCTCCGGCGTGCATGCCCTTATGAGTTGAATGGTCCGTTCATTGGCCGACATACAGTTGCCGGGAAACTCTGGGTCTTCTATGCAGAGGCGGGAATCAACTCCGATCAAAAGTTCTGAGTGGCAGCCGGTGCCGTAATCGTCTTCTTGACAGCCGCATCGCCCCGGGAAATAATGATAAGCGCCGCCGCAAAGCCCAAAACGTGGCGGACATAATATTACATTGTATAACTGAATCAGGTCCGTGCAGGCGAAGTTGGGCATACCGCCTTCGGTTGACCCGGTTATTTTGTGCAGCTCACTGTCATTAATCGGGGTGTTGTTCGGATCCACATCCAGAGGTTTATCCGAGATGAGCAATGCTGTGCCCGTGCTCCAGTTACGGCCAAAATCTTTGAGACTGGTGCGGTAGAAGAATTTGTTACTATCCAGGTCTATGAGCCATACGTACTTATCGTCGATATATTCGAAAACCACATAATGATTAGCTCTCGATAGATGCAGGATTGCCTGACAGTTTTTTAGGTTCTTTAGTGCCCGTATATTGGTTTTGACCGCTCGGCAGTGTAAACCTAAGTCCCGGGCAAACTGCCGCAGTGCATAAAGGTTTGTGCTCTTATTAGGTCCGCTCACCAAACCGGCAAGCTCCTGGTCGGTAACGTTCTTGCCTAACCGCTCTAAAACATGCTTCATGGCCATTGTTGCGCAGTTCCGGCTTTGTGTTTCAGCAGTCGATGCAATCTCGAGCTTAAGCTTTTTTTGGAGGAGCGACTCAGTGTCGACTTCGCTGTAGTAGCGGTACCAAAAAGGTTTCTTACTAATTGGCGAGTAGAATTCCACCAGTGTGTCCGTTTCGTACGGAGCACGAAAAGAGCCCGATTGAGGGGGAATCGGACTGATGGAAGTAAGGTCCCAGTGGTCACAAGTAGCCAGATCGGATGATGGTTTACTGTTGTGATATCGTTCGATAATAATGGTAGTGGGGACCCATTTACCGAGGACCGGCTCGTAATCTCCGTAGGTTTTTATGATAGACGCACCACTGTCAAAATATATCGAATAAGACAGTAGAGCGTAATCTTTTGCGGGATCAAGCACGAAAACCATTCTCAGTCCGTCTTTCCTGTTGACTGTTAGATGTACATGCCCCTGGCCATCAACCTCTGCGGATGATTCGGCGGCTGAAAGGTCCTCAAGTGTGTAAACGCCGTGTCCCCAGGGAACGATTCCGGCAGTTAACGGCCCATCAACCCCGGCCGAAGTGTCGCCTGGACCTTCGCGGACAATTGCGTAGTTACCCAACTTGAAATACGTTGAGTGCCGTTCACCATCCCAGGTAAATACACGCTGTTTGTTCCAATTCTGTTCGAGAGTATTCAGCGAAGATTGACTTGTGTGGCTTGTCTCGGGTTCATCCTGTTTGGTGCGAGAATCTATGTTGATTTCCCAGTAGAATTTATTTCCATCGTACTTTACAGTAACAGTCGAATCGGTCATGTATCCAGTCGACGATTTGTATTCGTGGTGTGTGGCCGTGATAGTACCGCTTGGGATCCAGGTCCTTTTTGGCTGTTCTGTGAGCGTTTTAAAGATTTGCAGAATCTCCGTCCTGCCCAACTGCCCATCCGCGAAGGCATAATCCTGGGCGATAAACAACAAAATAACTATCAGCACAAAATTTCTTTTCTTCATAGCAATGCCTTTTCCTTGATTAACCTGTTCACATTTATGCACCCGTGTAAAAACTTTTTACGGGAGCAACTAATACAAGTTCAGAACACTATTGATGAAATCATCCCATTCCGTCTTGTCATAAATTTTCTTTATTTCCTTATCATCCAACCATAACTCCTCCAATAGGCTTACTAACTTATCAATGTCAATCTCATCTGGTAGAGTCCCAAGCAGCATTTCACTGTCCATCCCCATTCCCATCGTCATCAGAGGATCTATCTGGTGAATGACAATAGTTTCCATCTTGGGAAAGACGGCTTCATTATCCGTGTTAAATGAGGCCCAGTTTTTCAGCTCAAGTGTAACATCACCCTGGCCTTCACAGGTAAATACGAAACTGGCTAAGTGGCCATCTGCAATTGCGGAATTCAAGGTTGCACCGGACAGTTGAATACCTTCTTCTTGCCCTAAGCCGGGGCCCCAGTAGTCCGCAAACGGGAGCCTGTTAGGCTCTGCCAGGATTTGCGCAGTTCCATCTGGATGCTCCGTATTGTCAATTGAGCCGAGATTCGGATCGGAAATGTCAATGTCAATATAAAAAGACCTCGCATTGTTCTCAGTGGTGGATGCAATATCCACATACAACGTGATACTTTCATTGACATCAATCGTAATTTCGCTAAGACCATTGACATCGACAATGCTGTAAATAACATTTGCATCTTCCGGGTAGTCCGGTTCATCAGGGATATCAGGTTCGTTACCCGAATCAGGCCACAGCCAATACTCGATAAAAAGGCCCAAATCCTTGTTGTCGACGTCGCCATCTCGATCTATGTCGGCACCGGCACACCAATTTGGATCGCAGCAGTCTGTGTCATTCCAATGTGAGGAAAATGTTGCAAAATCGAGAAAATCCACTGCTTCATCTGAATTCAAGTCACGCGTGGGGACATTATGGAAAGTGATGATATAGTTGGGCTCGTCCCAGCCTTCATCATCGTTATATATGTAAAAGCCTACATTGATATCACCCGCTTTTATAGCGTGGTAATCAATAACAAACCAATCACCCGGAACGGTGCTATTGGGTTCGGAATAAGCGTCAACAGGGTAGAATGTGAAAAAGTCGAAGCCCCATATATCGGAATCCCTCCACTGAGTCACTCTGGCAAAGAGTCCGGCATTTTCAAGATGCGAGCCTGTGTAATCTCTTGCGTTAGGATCATTTGGGTCTAAACCTCTTCCAGCCAGAATACCCCCCAGCCTATCGTCACCTGCAATGAATACACCGAACACACTGATGTTCCCGTAATCGTTGCTTTCCGAGCTTATAACGAGTACGCGCTTATCGCCGACCATGATTTCGCTGTTGCAATCAAATGGTGTGGTCCCATCAGGCCAGTATACCTTCAGTGAATCCTGCCCAAGAGCTATTGGGACTGTACCAAGAACTAATGTTAGTATCAGAAAAACTTTCACAATAATCTCCTGAATAGACAAAAAAATTCTCATTCGTGTTCACCCCACAATAAATGAGCTTGGTTTCGATGTGATTTTTCTTCGTCTCCCTCTTCGAAAAAACACTTCGTATCGTTAATAAGACACGGTCCTTCTAAACAATTCTGCGAGAGACACTATGCGACAATAACAACTCAGTAATTTCAAAATCATACGTTCATTGTTAATGCCGACACCGAGTACACAGATGTTGATGAAAAAATTTTGTTTCCACCCCTTTTTTTTGAAAATACGAGATTATTCGATAGTTACGCGGCTAAAAAAGGGCAAAAAAATCTCCGAAATTTAGCCACATTCATCGAAAGATAAAATTTTTGAGTATAATTCCCCCAAATTCCAATGGTGACTCCAAAAAGGAATTATACCACAAATAACACTTAATTTCAATAGGTATACAAAGGATATTTGGGTTTATTTGGGCATTTTGAGTAAGTTAGATGGCCATAATTTATGTATGAATGTACATCACATATATTATCGGCCAAGGGGGGCGCTAATTATGTGAGAGTACGATTTTTTTTACTGAATTTGTGATGAATCATGTGACGTTTTTCTAATTTTCCAGCAAAAGAGGCGGTGAAAATCCTGAAATTGGATGCCCAGTGTTTCAGTAAAAATAAGATTGGAAAAGGGCAAAA
>JAOUFU010000074.1 GCA_029858035.1 Phycisphaerae bacterium | reverse complement strand
TGTCTTCAACCTGCGCGGCAATCCATTGACCTACAATGTCAAAGACAAAATACTTAGTTGTAATGGCAAAAAAGTAAAGCTGGATCCCATTGATGGCGTAATAAAGCTCCACATCCTCGTCGACCGCACCAGCATTGAGGTCTTCCCCAATTATGGCCGGGTAACGATGCACCTCTGCTTCCCGCTCGACCCCGAAAAGACCTTACAGTATCTCTCTGCCGACGGCGGCAAAGCAAATATAAAATCCCTGAAACTATACAAACTAAAATCTATCTGGCAAAAGGCATAACCACTCAACCGCCTGTTATAATGAGCCAAAGGTGCCTTTAGCCCCAACGAAATCGAAGGGGAAGAATCTGGCCACCGAATCCTATTTCTTTGCGATAGCGTGGCGACGCGGCAATCTCCTTTAATCCTGGAACACCCCTTTGCGCAACGAAAAACAATCATCCCCCGAAAAAAGCAAACAGCAGGTTGTGCCATCGCTGCTCATCCACTTGGTAGGAAAACTGCTCGTCTCGCCCGGCCCAACGTCCCAATCTTCCATATAATATGCAGTTGTCCAAGGCCCCCACGGCTCCGGCCCGTCAAATATACCAAGCCCCCCCTTAAAACGCATATCATCACTGCCGTAAATAGTCTGGCACCACAAATATCGTTTCAGGCCGGCATTGTAGCTAATCCCGCTGCGATAACACTTACCCGGATTGATAAACACCGCCCCCCTATCGCTAATATCCTTAGTCCAGACCGGCTTGTCGGCGCCGCCAAGCCCCTTGAAAAATTCATACCCCCCCTGCTCCCTTATTTTATCCTTCGCCACCCGTGCCATCACCATCCGGTCAGCCGGCTTATAAGCGCTATCGCTGTCCGGCGAATAGATATATACAAACTCATCCCGCGCACCAGCGTAATTCTTACCGAAATTCAAAAATGTCGGACACCCGAAACTGACAGTAAACTTCCAGTCACACCACATCCACGTCTTACCGTGGTCCTTCGACCACGCAATCTGTGAATTACCGATATTTCTAACCAGCATATAAAGCACGCCGTCCACGCAAAGCATCCCGCCGGCCTTTGCACCTTTGGCCCCCTGCCCTGTTCGCTCACCACTTTTCGTTCGGATATTTACACCTTTGAAATCAGGCGGTGAGCCGATGATTTTTGCAATGCCAAGACTCAACTTCTCCTTTGTTTTTGGCTCAAATCCCCATCCGTCCCCGTAAGCTGTGTAAAGATTATCGTCGTCCGCCCATGTAATCGGCCAGTTATCGCTGCCGGATGCTTTCCGCGCAATTGTTTCTACAGGAGCCCACTTAAAGTCTTTTATTACCGCACTGGACGGATATGGTTGAACCGCCCTACTGCTTTCACTTTTTACTGATAATACAATCGGCTCAATAAACGGCTCGATGGATTTGTAGTTGGCATTGCTCTCTTTATTCAGAGATTTTCCCGCCCGCGAAGCTACAATATCCAGACTCGGGATCACCACAATCAGGCTGTCATACAAACCCCACGACCAGTATGCATCTCGCGGCACGTTCGCCATCGTACCATCTGCGTTGTTCCACCAAAGCAGTCCATAATGGTCCGAGGCGTTGAAGTAGCTCTCCTTCTTAACAACCGCCAACCCTCGAACCGCCTCCGGTACCACTCGAACCATATCCACAAATCCATCTGGGATAATCTGCTTACCCTGCCACTTTCCTTGTCGCAGATAAAGATACCCAATCCTTGCCATTGCATCCACATTCGCGCTGATACCTGAGCCGAACTCGCGCCGCTTGATACTATCAATCTCTTTCGCCCGATATGCATTGTTCCGCCAGGTCAAATCGGATGCCTTTATCCCAATCGGCCCAAAGACCCGCTCAAACATCAGCGTATTCAAATCTTTGCCGTAAACCAGCGTAACACATTCCGCTAACCAGTTTGGCCCCCCATCGCTGTATGACCATTTTGTTCCCGGCTCAAATAATAGCTTGGTGTATCCCCCCGGCTTGTCGAACCCCGCCGTCTGTGTCGCCAGATGAAAAAGTGTAATCTTGTCCAGCCACCCGGTGTCGGCGTTTGACTCTGGCGGAATACCAAAACCGGGATGATATTTTTTAGCTGGCTCGTTGAGGCCCTTAAACTTGCTGTCTTTCAGCGCAAGTCCTACCGCGGTCACGCCAATCGCCTTGGTTGAGGACTTCAGGTCATATCTTTGCTTCTGGTCCCCCCATCGCATAACGACTTGCCCATGCCGGACAACACTGCCCGATCCGCCGCCGGTCAGCGCATACTCCCGTGCCCGTCCCAACACAGCCGCATCCATCCCCATCTCATCAGGACTCGCCTGCTTCCAGGCGGACATCGGCCAGATTTCGTCACTATGTACCTCCCCTGCCGCCGGCAGAATCACCACCGAAGTAATAATCGCTGCTAACAAAAAGCAAGCTGAGTCCCTCATGTTTTCTCCTCAAAAAGCATTGCCCCCTGCTTCTTGAGTGGCCAAGCACGATAAAACCATACTGCCTTCGTTCAACTTCCGTATGAAAGTGGGCGCATACCGGGAGTAAAGTGAAAATACCCGCCGAGGGCAACTTCTTGCCTCCCCACTTGCGGTATATAAGATTTATCCGAAACTCTTAATCTTGCTTTTCTTCGGACTTGGCGACCTCGGCTTCGACGCCGGCTTCTGCTTCAAGCCCGGCTTCCTTCGCCTGGGCCGCTTTCTCTTTTCGACCAGCGTGACTCTTGCGGTGCGCGACCTTCGGCAGGCCAAGCAAAGAATCTTCCTCAGACCATCGCTCTTCGTCTTTAAGTTTTTCGATACGCTCCGCACGTGTCAGAACGTTGCGGTGCCTCTTCAGAGCACCTTTGATTTTTAATGAACGGTCAATAGACATTTAACCTCACTGCCTGAAATTAATCATCAAATTTTTTGCCATATGCATCACTGAACAAGTTGGGTGCGAAACTTTCGTAACCCTGCGGCGCTTTATATCGAGCACCCCACTTAATTATTTTTTGTAAAGCCGCGTAACCGTCCGTACCTGCTATTTTCGGGTCCTTTTCATACTTATCCACAGTGACAAGGTAAAACGTGTCGCCGATTTTTCTTATTTCCGTTTCTATATTGCCCTCGGAAAAATGATACTGTACCAACTCCAAGTCTTCCCGAGTGTGATAGGTTTGTATCACGATCCGGTTATTGCCTTTCGATCCGTCCGTTACGGTTTCTCCTGTATTATTTGGCAATATTTTTTCATTCTCTCCAACTCTTCCACCTGAACCTGCCAGCCCCTCTTCCACCTTTTTCCGCAAGCTGTCAAATACTGTTCCTGCCGAATTAGTTATTCCTTTCCTGTTTAGGTAACCTGTTTCACCAAGCCAGAGCACCACCAAAAGCAGCAGTATAAAACCCAAAAACACTGCAATCGCAAGCGGGTATGGCAAAGATATCTCAATTCTGCCCGCATTAAACTGCAAAAGTTTCGGCTTCCTGGGCCAGTGTGTCGCCCTTTCGGATACAGGTACAGCGGTTTTTACTGCTACTGCCGTCGGCTCTTCCTTGCCGGGCCTTACAGGAGTGAGCTTCTTTAATGCCTTGCCATAGCCCGACTTAGACTTACTTTGGCCGATCACCTCATAAAGAGACATTTTGCCACGATTACGTGCCATAGTCAAACCAGCTTAATATTAAAAAATTTCCAGCTAACTATCTTATCGGCATGAGTCAAGGATACTGGCCAACACCAACTAATATATTAGCTACTTTTTTACTATATTCTAATCTGAATTTCAACAACAATATAACATTATTGCAAATTTATACACTAACGCCGGCACATCTGCGAGTTTGTTTCCGGCTTCGCCAGAGGCAACGCCGCGACAAGTTGGATTTTTTTGCCGATACACGAAAACGCGGTTTTTTGTTCCGGTGGAAATGGCAGTTCTGAGAGTTGCGCAGATTAACATGATTGAGAAATGAAAATTTTTAAATTTTAAAAAATGGGGGAAAATTGCGGTTTTTTCGGTTTCTTCTAAGGTGGATGTTTGTTTTTGGGCTGCAAATAGATGTTGAATGGCAGCATGGGGGGTTTGGGTGAAATGGGCAAGAAAAAAATGGTGCAAAAACTTGCAAAAGTATAACGGAAAGTTGACAAAAGTAGTCAAAAGCGCGCACTTTTTCTGCAAAATGTTGCAGAAATTTGACATTTTTGTATTTTAACATTATGTTAAACTGGGCAGAATAGGTAAGCATTTCTGCGAGTTCAAAGTATCCTTCGACTACGCTCAGGAAAGGCTCCGTTGTTCGTAGTTCATTGTTCGTTGTTCGTATATCGTATTGCGTATCGCATATCGTATCTCGCCTGTTGAGGCCGGGACGGGCGTCAGGATTTATAGCCACGAATACCTAAGGCATAAAAAGGCGCAAAAAGCACGAAAGACAGCAAAAAATGACCGAAAAATAGCTTTTTTGGTCACCAATTCTACATTCTCAATCCGCAATCATACCTTCGGTCCGCATTTTCTTTACACACTCCGCCACTTATGTGCCTGCGAATATCTACCTTTCTATAAGGCAACTGTACGATCCTCATAGCAGGGAAATCCACGATTCCATTCAACGTGAAAATGGCGAAAAACCGGCTGAGGAAAATTAGGAAAAAAACCTTTAATCAACTTTTACCTGAAAAACCGCCAAGTTTTGGCAAGTATATAGTGAAGGCCAAGTTTTTTTACAACGTAATTTTGGCTATGAAGGATGAAAACAGGAAATGATATCAAGATCAAGCCTTTGGTACTATTTGGAAACAGCTGAATGGGGAATTTTTGGGAAAGAAAAACGCTGCTTCGATGCTGTCTTATACAGAAAATCTCTATGTTAAATGAAGCTGTTTCAATAAACGTTAAAGCTGCCGAAAGGAGGTGATTTAAATGTTAACAAACCCACAATTCTGGTAGGTGACTATATGCAAATCAGGATTTTTTTATGTGTTGCCGTAAATTAAATCAACGTCAACCGAATAGGCATAATCCAAGAATTCAATGACCGGTTTACAAACATACAGTTATAAAAAAAGAAAGGATAGTGATAAAATGATACGAAACAAATCTTCTACACCTAAATTTGGTCTTCGCCCGATGGTCATTTTGCCTCTCGCATTGCTGATACTTTGCATGAGCGCCGGTTTAACGCAGGCGGGCACATGGACAAATGCAGGCGCCCAGACACTGGATATAGATCAAGATAATTACTCAATGTCAGAGACACGCTATGTGTCGCCTGGTCATACGATCCGCTTTGATATTTATGAAATAACCGAAAACGACACCAATACACCTGATTGTAATGACCCGAATGGTACAGAGTACGAGGAAGACGATGACCAAAAACAAGGACGTCTCAAGAAGACCGGGGGAACGGTCTCTGAACCATGGGAAGAAACTTTCTCCAGCACAGGCGAAGTGTCCTACACAGTTCCTGCGGATGCTTGTGCAGGGCAAACTATTACCATAGAGTCGCAGTTGCATGATACACGTGATGCCAACGATGATCGTCATGATGATTGGACAACATTTGAAACATGGGAATATGTCGTAAGCACAGATTGCCCCGATAGTATGGGCGCTTCGATGACTGATCTGTCCGGAGGCAGACCAAATGCAGGCGAAAGTTACGGTTCTTACCGCGCCACGATGTCAGCCGTGGGTGACCCGCCTGCCGGCCGAGAAAATTGGAATGGAACGACTGTGACCGAATCTGTAGGTGCTACGGAAGGAGATGCAAATGACTTTAAACCAGGCGTGATCGGAATTACGGGCGAAAGTGGTTCCTCTTTTACGTTTGGCAGTGCAGGTGACAATCAGTTTTACGACTGGCACGAAGCTGAAGCTGGAACACTCATACTTGCAAACGGTGTAAACAGCGCTACTTTCACCAGTCCTCAGACATATACATGCAGCGATACCGATGATTACGACTTTACAATTTCGCGCGCCTGTAATCGTCTTGATCCTAATACGCCCAATGAGCGTATTAAGATTACTATTTCAAAGTAGTATAGCACGAAGATGTTTTTGGTGATTTCCTGGTGGAAAAAATTGTCCGTTAGAAGATTTTATTCAGCAGAGAATGTTTCATTCATTATCTGAGACACAAAGGCATAAGCCTTTGTGTCTCAGATATACAATAGAAATATGTCTTTTATCCGCCAAAGTATCTTTTGTGGGAAACACTGTTGGAGAATATGTTTAATTGAAAGAATTAAACGAAGAATCCGTTACTGCATTTTGGACAGCAAATACATGTTTAAAATCAGGTGGATAAGCAATATTATCGTATCTTGATAATAAGTAAAAAAATAAAAGGCAATACCGATATTTCGATATCTTCGAAGTGTTATATTAGACAGGTAATTTAAATTAGAGGTTTTATGGGTAAATTGCTATAAAACCGGGAGGACCTTATGAGCAATCAATTGAAATCACATATCGAGGTAATTTTCCAAATAATCCTAATATCTTCTCCATACCTGATATCAGCGCATGCAAATGAGTCCGGTACCACCTTTGAGAGTGCTTTTGGTCATGCCAGAAGCTATCCGGTTCAATTTCATAATCCGGTGAGTGTACAAGAGGGTATCAATCGTTATGCCGCTGTGATTGAAAAGTTTCCATCTCATGATCGTCTTTATGAAGCCAAGTTAGGGATTTTTGAATTATTAAAATGTGACGGAACCAAAGAGAGTTTATCCCAGGCCGTTGATATAATTGAGGAATTGACTGATAATTCCAACCTGGATACACTTGTTGGTCAGAATATTTCACTTAAATTCGCTGATTTTCATATCGAAAACGCAAGGGGGTATGCTTTCCAGGACCTTAACAAAACGGAAAATATAATACAACGATTGCGGACTATTGCCAGTGCAGATAATCAGTCTCTTCTTCGACTTCGTGTTGCAAAGCGAACTGCCAAAATTGACATACTCCGCAATCGTGAGCTTGCTGCTCTCACGAATTCTGTAAATATATTGGAAGAAGCAATGTCCTGGGCCAAATCCGGTTTTTGGGCCGGCCTTTATAAAAACAACCGACCCCTTTATAAAGAATATGTAAAAGCACTGGGAGGTATTGCTTCGGCAGCAGGCTGGGCAATGGAGCGTTGTGATAAATACCAGGAAGTATCCCGTTTGCTTAGAGATAAACCGATGCTCTTGTTTCAATTTAAGATCCTGAGAGACGCATGGAAGAAGTATGAAATTAAGCATATATTAGGAGGCCCTGAAGAATTTGAAAAACTTCAAGAGGAAATTTTTCAAACTTCGCTGGATGATATTCTTGACGATTCGCCCCAAACAAAACTACCAGTATCAGACAGTGCTTCTGAGATAATTATAAAGACTTCTCTTGTTTCAACGCCGAATTCTTCACCTTCGAATAAAATCGAAAGTGAAAATATTCAGAAGGTTTCTTCTCAGGCACCGATAATTTTCGAGCCCGAAAAGCACTCTCCTAAAAGTACAGGTTTATGGACTTTAGGAGTCTCTGTTACTGTCGGGGCTTTAATTATAATCGGTTTCCTTTGGTATCGAAAGAGTTAAAAGATGAGATCCATGATGATTTTTCTTTTCCTTGTTACAACAATTGCGGTATTCATTAATTGTAAGGGTCTAATTGCATTAGAAATGAGTGTCGGTCGGAATCCTGGGGTGACAAACGGAAGTGCCTATTCAAAATCATTTTTTGAACCCAACGAAAACGAATCATGGAATAAAGGCCCGAAAGAATTGCTTCCTGTTGTGTTGGAATGCGCAAACGATTCGAATCAATTGGATGAAGTAAATGTCGGTTATGTTGACTTTGCAGAGGTGATTCGAATACCATGGTATTTAGTCAATACAACCGAAAGTAGTGTAAAACTGCTTGACATCCTCATGGATTGTGCCTGTGTTGGTGTACAACCAAAGGAAGCTGTTATTGCTCCTAATGAAGTAACTGCCGGATTTATTGATTATAAACAAGGCACACTTGGTGCAACAAAGCGTTATATTATATTTCGTACGTCGGTTGGCGACCGGCCTCTGAAAATTATTTCCACGAAAATCCGTGATCACTACATTTCCCCTAACGTTGTACATGCTAAAGATAGTGACATAACCCTTGAGTTTAATGCCGTGTACCTGGAAGGCAAAGGGGGACCTGATTTTCATATTGCAGGAATTGAATTTGACCGGAGCATGCTTGAATTAGCAAGTAAACGAGCAATGCCGGCATGTGAGCGATTGGCTAACGGATTTGATGGGCCTTTGGTATATGATAAAAGAGGTAGTAGACTTAAATTTCAAATAGTATCTGATTGTCCGATTGGTCGTTATGAGAGCGAAATCAAGATAACCGTTACAGACGATAGCAACTCTCTATCAGATTACACATATTGTATCCCGGTTTTTCTGTCTGTTATGAGAGGCCTTGAGATTGAGCCTTCAGCTATAACATTAGGTTGGGTGAACCGCAAGCGTGCAAAATTTCCCATTGTACGTCAAATTAAGCTCACTGGTCTTGAAAGTAGACGCATAATTGACGCAAGAATTGAACCGGCTAATGATAATATCAAAACATACGTCTCGAAGGCACACGATGATGTTGCTATTATCGACGTGGTCATCGAGAATATACCCCCAGAGAATAACCTAAAGGCTTATCTCAAATTTTTATTAGCACAAGATGAACCAGTTCGTAGCGAGCGTGTTATTATACCAATATTCGGCATTTTCAGATAGGCTAAGATTTACATCTGCAGGTTGACATTAAGACTATGGCTTTTATAAACGAAAATAAGGTTAACTTAAACCAAGCAGGACGTTGGCTGCCGCCTTTCCTTATAATTGTTTGTGCAGGGATTTATACTGGCCCCGTGAAAGAGTGAGACAGCTGATTTGGAGTTATTGTCCGGCAAGGTCTTTCATGCCGAGATATGCCGTAAGTGGGATATAAGAATCTACGATTGTGCTTTGCCAGTATTGAGAAATCCACAAAGAGGGGCAGCAAAAATCTACTTCGTCCCTCCCGGCGTCACGCCGGGCGCAGAGACGAATAAAGTTACAATCACAATTTTGTAACCTGTAACAGACTATTGTATCCAGTTTTCAGCAAATGTGGCAAAGTCCGCCAGATTGACAATCCCGTCATTGTTAAAGTCTACCTTAATCGAACCTTCATTGCCGGACGACAGCCATCTATCAGCGATTTTCGCTAAAACCTTAAAGTCATGTGGTATGCCGACGGTAGCGCTTCTGACAGTTACATTACCACAATCATCGACTGCCTGATAGGTGATAGTGTAAAGTCTGCCGCTATTGGCCCCGCTGCGCTCGGACCTTACATAGATTTTGCCGTCCTCGCCTATCTCGATATCACCGGTAGTATGCCCATCGCCAACGGCGTTGTCACCTTCGCTCATCACGATGTCGACAAGAGAAACCTGCGGTTGGGCGTCGCATTCGTCACTGACCGTCCAAGTCGGCGTAATCTCGACCATCTTATGAGTCGGCGGCCACAACATTGTTGGCGTAACAGAGAAAGTAAAATCAGGGGGTGTCGTATCGACCACAGTTATCGTCTGCACAGAGGTTGTGCTGTTGCCGGATTCGTCCGTCGCCGTCCAGGTACGGGTCATAATCCCGGTATTTCCGCAGCCGGGCTGCCACTGGTCAGTATGCGTAATTGTAACACTGCTGCATGTATCACCGGCCGTTGCCGAGCCATTTGCCTCAACACTGGTGTCAGCCGGACATTCAAGTGTAACATCCGGTGGGCAGTTGAGGTCCGGCGGCGTCGTGTCAACAACTGTTATCAAGACCTCGTCGGGTCCCGAATCCGTTATTGGGTCACCAACAATTAGAGTTATCACGTATTCATCCGGGCATCCGCCATCCAAGGTAACGGTTGGCGCCGCTCCATGTGCGGGACTTTCGAGGAAAGGCCCCGTCCATGTATACGTCAGTGGAGTCCCGTCGGCATCGCTCGAACCGGTGCCGTCTAATGTTACCTGTGTCCCCTGCCCGGTATTGCAAGCACATTCGACAATCCGGTCATCTCCGGCATCGGCGACCGGAGGAATGTTGACCGTTGTGAAAGACCAGTCATTTCCGTCGACCGCATTGCAGCAGTTCTTCACTACTACCTTCCAGTAGTATCTCATACCTCGCATCAGAGTCTGGCCCGGCCCAGGCGTCGGGTCACATATCGGGTCGGTCAAACCACTTTCAATCAGCTCCATTGCATTCGGATCCGTACCTAAGTAAACGTCCCATGTCGTAGGACAATGAGGCTGGTACTTGAACAAAACTGCTAAATTAGGCTCGAGCGCCGCCTCGCTGCAGATATAGTTCAAACCTGTTTCACTATCCCTCTGGATGCCCACAGTTGCATGCAAACCGGCCTCTGAACTGGGATCCGCATAAAGAAGGAGTATTTCGTTGCTTCCTTCGAAAAGCTGGGCCTGACAAGTCACCCTGTCATCTTCAGATCCGAAGTGACTGACCTTCTCCCACTGCACTACCAGAATGCGATTGGGCGCCTCACCAACAATCAAATAATACACGTTGTCGTATCCGATGGGGTTGGGTTTAAGATCGTCCCAGTAAACCGCTATGAAATGCTGAACGTCGTAAGCCGTATTGCACGGGATGCAGCAATTGTTAAAACCAAGATACTCATCCTCGAAGTAAATCGTTCCATTCGAGCCAACCGCAACACGATTGTAGATGCTGCCGTAGAAATCGAAGCTAAACGGCAGCTCAATGGGGTAGTAGTGACTGTCATCAAGGAGAGCAAGATGAATGCCGTTTATAGTCTCGTTGGGTCCAGGTTCGGGTTCCGGCTCAGTCCCACCATGCGGAGGCGGAGGTGGAGGTGGTGGAGGAGCAGCACCGATCTCGATCCAATCGAAAGATGGACCATTTGGATCATAGCTATCAACGAAGATGTAATCACCGGCATCAGGACCACCACTATGCAGGACACCTGTACTACCAACCGTTGCTATTGTTTCCGGTGCCTCCGAATCTTTCAAAGCGGATTCCTCGCCGGGGCGGACACCCGTGAATATGTCCTGGTATTCAGGCAAATCTAACCGGCCCCATGGCTGAAAGCCGCTCTCGGCCCCGTTTGCATCTCGAACCCCACCTTCTGTTTCATCGGTACCTCCACTCTGGCCCGCTGCTGCCTGGGCCGGAAGCCCTCCACCTCCGGGAATGGGGCTGTAAGTTATGTTATCCAGCGCGAAGCGTGCGAAATCAGGCTCGGGATGAGAAAAAGTAATTGTAACACGTGCTATCGGTTTTGTACTTGTGCCGATATTCAGCCCCTCCATCCAGCCGAATCCCATATCACCGGCATCGGCCGAATAAGCGTAGATCGCCCTCATCAAGCTATCATAGAAAACCATTGTGCTTGCATCAGGTTGAGAGCCCATAGCACTCAATACGAAACCGTAGGAAACTCCGAACACCGGAACAGCAAAGTCCAGTGTCAAAGTCCCCAAGGCGTCTCCCTCGATATATGGCTCCTGGACATATAGGGTGTCACCCGGACCGACGCTGATGGAAGCATCATTAGAAGAGAAACCGAAAGTTACGTCGCCGATGACCATGCCGTCAACCCGGGTACCAGTCAATCCATCAAAAGTAATCGTACAAGGTTCAAGTTCCGGTCCCCAGAAGTTCCATATCAGATCTGTATCCACTCCAACATCGCTAGCGCCGTTGCATGGGTCCGGATAGTTTGGCTCTATCAGGGGCTTACAATACAACTCGAAGTCATCGTCACTTTCATCAGAGTATGTTCCGTCGGTTATCAGGATACGGTAATTTGAATCGGAAGGCAAGCTTGCTGGAATCTCCCAGGTGAACTTGCCCCTGCCAGGAACGTCTTCGGCCAACAGCGAGTAAAAGCTGCCTCCTTTGTACAGGTAAATATCAAGGACAGAGTTCGTGCCGATCGAATACCATTCAATATCGTGCGTGGAGGACAGTTCCCAGCTCTCTCCGCCGTTAGGAGCAACCACTTTAACTCCAGGCGGCGCTGCTAAGGCATTGTACGCATTGAGGCGCAGTCCGGAGACAGTTATGCCATCCAATGCCGGTATCGGGTCCCCCGTCCACAAGATTCTCGACTTTAATTCATCCAGTGACATTATAGTCCCAACAGAACCGGGAAGATTCGCCATTACCAGCGCAGCTACACCCGCCACGTGCGGTGTCGCCATAGACGTGCCCTGCTTATAATCGTAATCTCCGACATGGTTTTCGATACATTGAATATGAATATTGTCTATTTCCCCCCCGAAGTAGTTGTTGGTATCCGCAACATCGGTATCGGTGAACCAGCGGAACCTTATCTTCATCTCCTCGTTGCGATAAGACTCCGGAATTTCAATCAGTATCCACCAGTAATAGTCCGCGTGGTAACTATTGGGATTGGATCTTGAAAAGACCTTCTGCCATGTCGTACCGTCCCACACGTCGACGCTCAATTCATCGTCGTTACCAATCTCGTAGCGGTAATCGAATTCCAGCGTAAGTCCCCGCAGCCCCCTCGTGTCTAAAGCAGGCGTTACAATTGAGCCGTCACTTCCGCTCAAATAAGGTCGGTTGTTGGCCCAATCCCCGCGGGCAGCAATATTGTCTGTTGCACCTATCGGGGAAAGCACCGTGCCCCAGCGGTTTTCCGGTCCATCCTGAAGCATCTTTGTGCCTCCAAAACCAGGAGTGACCGCACCCTGAAAATCCTCATTAAAAAGGATTCTAAATGTCGGGACGGTACTGAGAATACTCACGCCTGGCGCACCAACGTCCACCGACTCAGCACCGTAGTTGGAAAAGCTTGCCAGTGCATCATCATCGTCTGTTGCCGCGACCGCAATCACATTAGAAACATCGTAACTCGAGGGGTAATGTGGCTGAGAGTCATTATCGACTCCCGAATTACCCGCAGCAGCTACGAACAGCACTCCCTGGTCGCGTGCGTCGGTAATCGCAGTTTCCAGAGACTGT
>JAOUFU010000539.1 GCA_029858035.1 Phycisphaerae bacterium | reverse complement strand
TTTCTTGACGAGTTCTTCTCGCTGCACACCATAGATTATATTGGCTTTCGGGTCTCCGTTTTTGTAGGCGACGAATTTGCCCTGGTCACCCCGCAGGTCGTCAATCTCCTGGCCGTCCTCGCGTATGCTGCCGTTATGGCACGAGATACAGTACTTATCCAGGACCGGCTGAACCTCACGGCTGAAACTAAATCCTCTGACAGGTCCGTACCAGGCTTTTATTTCAGATGGCTGGCGGCGAGAGGCCATGGTCTTGAGATTTGGAGGTCCGGAATTTTGCTTCTCATGACAACCGACACAGGAGACGATTTCGCCGGGCATCGCTGTCATCCAGCTCCTCATCAACTGCAGTGCTTTGCCTTTGGCGTCAATCGGCTGGATGGATATCGGTGTGTTGGCCGGAACGCGGAACATCGCCGAGCCATCCTTCTCCACGGGGACTGTTCCAAGGATGCGTTTCGGTTCCCATGGACCGTCGGCGCCGACCCGATGGTTGATTCCTGCGATTTTATGATACGCAAAGTGGTATGTGAACAGCCGCAGTTTCTTGACCGCTCCGCGAGGAACTCCCTTCAAACCGGGTCCTTGATATACGTCCTCAAGATATACGAGTGCATCCTTTTGTTTTAGGTCGACTCTATCGGCAATCACAGGCGGCCTTTTAATTTTTCGCAGGGGAATTGGTTCGAGCAGGGCGTAATCTTCCATCTCCTTAAGCAAAAGGACATTATCGAAAACATCCACCAGATAGATGCCCCAAAGATCGTAAGGTCTTGGTTTGCATGAGACGATGAAGTATTTTTCACTCAGCGGCCGGGGATGAAGATATTTGGGCCAACTATTGAGGGTGAGTTTATCCTCGATAAGTGGTTCGACTTTTTTTCCATACCCGGGGATTCGCTGGACTACACCGTCCGTTGACATACGGCCAAGAGCTGGGTCGAAAATGACCAGCTCGCCGACACGCCCTACATGGTGGCCTGTAGCGATACCTACAACCTTAGTCGGATGGTTGGGTATAGGACGCGCGAAGAAAATGGCATTCGGCCAGTAGCCGCCGCTTCCATAGTGTTCTCTTTGGCAGGTGCCGTCGGGATTCATTGTGAAAAGGAACCGCGCCCAGACGTGCGGGATATCAGTATATTCCCAGCGCAGGTAGAGAATCCGCCCGTCGTTCATAACGGTGGGACAGAAATTGTGGTCCTGCTCGAAGCACACCTGGCGGATATTCCGTCCGTTGGTGTCCATCAGGTACATCATCCCGACATTGACCGATGCATTACACGGAACGCCCTGGAACGGAGCGGTTGATATATAGGCGATTTTCCCGTTCGGCAGATAGCAGGAGTCGAAGTTGTGCACATCGTGCTGTTCGGCGTCGGAGACCTGGCGAAGACCGGTGCCGTCGGTGTCAACCTCGAAGACCTGCCAGAACTTGCGGCTGTCCGGCATGGAGAACATAAGTTTTTCGCCATCGAAATGCAAATCCATCTCGTTAACGAGCCTGCCTTTTTGCGGCTTGTACAGCGTAGTGAGTTTTCCCTGCCGTTTCACCGACGAGAGGATGGAGATTTCGTTGTCCCAGCCGTCGGTGTTGGGCATGGTATGAAGCTGCCAGGAGCTTTGCTGGGGAAGACCAAGGAATTTGCCCAATCCCTTGTCGTTTTCTTCATCTCCGGTTACCCGGCGGGGGTCCCCAAGCGGCTTGCGTTTGATTAACAGCAATTGATCGAAGTCCAGAAGCGGATTAGACAGCAAAACTTCACGCTTAAGCGTAAAAATCTCTTCGACTCGCTTCAGAACCGCTTTGTCCCTTTGCTTCAGGGCCTCCTTTATTTTGGGCAGACGTCCTTCGTAGCGATCCAGGGTTCTAAGGTAGTCATCGCCTTTGGTGTACTTTGTGGGAAATGTTTTCGCAAGGTCTCGAATGGCCCGGCGAAGGGCACTGAAGTTCACCATCTCCAGGTCCGCCGCAGCCTTGCTGAATTGGTCAGTGGGCCGAGTTGCAACCTGAGGCGTTTTTTCAGGGCCGGCTGATTTGCCCCCCCATTCTTGTGCACGCAATAAGGAATCTGTACACACTATCACGCCACACAGAATGGCCAGAAAAACTCCTATTAACCTAATTTGCCGTACCACCATCTTAGCTTTTACGCCCTCATCCTGTACTCATTGAAATTAGGCCCACGCTTAAATTGGTGCGGGGTGAAAACACATTATAGCGGCAGTATAGCAGGAATTTCTAATATTTCCAGTGAAATTTAACGGCCATTTATCCTGTTGGATAGATAAGGATGCAGGGAAATCCGGGCTTGTTATTTTCACTGAATTTTGGTATATCTGACCAATTGCTATATGTCGAAAACGTCTCGTCGGTGGTCCCGGCTTCTTCGAATTATCCGAACCGCAAACGTAACGTTTAACATATCAGGAGGTTCACAATGAAGCTTAATCGTCGTCTTTTTATCAAGTCAGGTCTCGGCGCCGGTGTATGTGCGATGTCGCAGGGCCGTGTGTCCGCCGCCGGGTCTAACAAAACGACCGTTGCCCAACTCGACAAGGCTGCTGCCGCTCCAATATTGAGGATTGCGTCCATTAAATCGCCTGTAAAAATCGCCTCCATCGAGCTGCTGCGCAATCGAAGCAACTTTTTTGTTCGCACGACATCTGCCGATGGTGCTGTCGGCGTCGCAGTCACCAATGGTCGCGCCGCATATCTGTACCCGATTCTGAAGCAGTTGGTCATACCGTATTTCGTTGGCAAAGATGCCCGTGATCTTGAGTCACTTATTGACGGGGTATATGTCTATCGCAGCAATTACAAGCTCTCCGGCCTGGCACTTTGGTGCTGCGTCGCATGGGTGGAATTCAGCATTTTGGACCTTCTCGGTAAGATAATGGATAAGCCGGTCGGTGAGCTGCTTGGTGGTGTGGTTCGCCGCGAAGTCCCCATCTACGTAGCCAGTGGCAACCGCAACACCACGCCGAAGCAGGAAGTCGATATTCTGGCAAAACACATTGAGCAAACCGGCGCCGGGGCAATAAAGTTCAAGGTCGGAGGCCGTATGAGTAATAATGCCGACTCCATGCCC
>JAOUFU010000538.1 GCA_029858035.1 Phycisphaerae bacterium | reverse complement strand
GCTGTCGTACAGTACCGACTGCTACCCGCTGCGTGAGATTCGCACATACTTTAGTATTGGCGATCTGAATCAGGCCATCATGGTCAACCCGCGGAATTGCTACCAGAACTATAACGTAGCGATTAACGATTCTGAAAAGACGATTTATACGTACATGGGGACACTCGATCCGAATCGCAAAAATGCAAATTACTGCTCGGCCGGTCAATTGTCGCCGCTGCTCAATGATCCTTACTACGAGACGATCGGGGTAGGGACGCGTGTTTGGATGGCCGGTGCCCAGGGGCTGGTTTACGCCGAGGGGACCCAGCACGCCGGCGGTACTGCAAGGAACGACGCCGGGATTCCCAAAGGCGGGGCGGGAACGCTGGCACTGACAGCGGACATGAAACAGATGGATCCGGAGTTCGTGCGAGGGGCAAGCTTTCGAGGGTACGGCGTATCGCTTGCTATGGGGATTGGGATTCCTATTCCCATATTGAATGAAGAGATTTTGAAGCGAACGTGTATACGCGACCGTGACATTCATGCGCCTGTGGTGGATTACAGTGTGGACTATCCTCAGAATAACGGCAACGTTGTCGGTTATGTAACCTATGAGCAACTTCGAAGCGGTGAGATTGAAGTGGAAGGTAAGAAAATCGCGGTCGGCTCGCTGTCGTCCTACAATAAGGCCTTGAAGATTGCGAACCTGCTGGCCGACGAAATCAGGAAAGGTGATTTTCTGATTGCCAGGCCTGTTGCGTCACTTCCTACAGATACCAAAATGAAGCATCTTGTCGTAAGGGAGAAGCCGTCATGAGTGAAACCGTAACAAAGAAACTGATGCTGTTCTTTCCAAAATGCGAGTGTGAGAAACCTATCATCTACCATTTGGTGAAAGACCACAATCTCATCGTCAATGTGTTTCGTGCGAAGGTCACTCCGGAAGAGGAAGGTTATCTGGTGCTTGATGTGACCGGGACTGAAGAGGATATTGAGCGAGGCATGGCCTTCGTAAAAACGTTTAATGTTGATATCAACTACACCGGTAAGGGAGTTACCCGGGACGAGGACGGCTGTACGCACTGCGGCCACTGCATTACCCATTGTCCCACGGGCGCCCTGCATATAGCTGACAGAGCTACGCGAGAGGTAGTTTACAGCGAGGAGAAATGCATCGAGTGCCTGGCATGCATTCGCGTTTGCCCCTTCGGCGAATGCGTGTCCGTGTTTTGAGCAGCGTCTCCCGTGTCGGTCGGTACACATCCATGAGCCAGAAACGAACCTACCGAACTTTCAGACATCGAGATGCGGTCTTCCGCATCTGCTGCAGCCGGTTCGATGCCGTCACTGCGGAAATTGTACGTCAGCGAAAGATTCTGGAGGATTATATCGAACGCCATCCCGATTTTCGACATTCCTTCGAGCCGATAGAGTTGCAAACCGATGCACCTGAAGTCGCACAACGCATGGCAAGGGCGGGGCGGCTTGTTGGTGTTGGGCCTATGGCTGCCGTCGCGGGCGCTATGGCCCAATGTGCGTGCGAGGCTGGTCTGGAGGCCGGGGCACAGGAGGCCATCGTGGAAAACGGAGGGGACATCTATCTCGTCGCCGCCGAGCCGGTGATCATTGGTCTCGGCACGGGTACTGCCGAGTTAGCGGACAGGCTTGCATTTTCACTGCAGGCGCAAGATACGCCCATCTCAATATGCTCTTCGTCTGGACGGATGGGGCACTCAAAGAGTCTGGGTGAGTGTGACCTTGCCACGGTTGTGGCCGGAGATGCCGCGCTGGCAGATGCAGCCGCTACCCAGGCGGCGAATTTTGTAAGGACCGTTGAGGATGTGGATTCAGCTCTGGAGCACATCGCCGGCATTGAAGGCATTGATGGTGTGATGATTATCAAAAACGACCGGGTCGGACTCGCCGGGCAGTTGCCACCATTGGTCAAGATACAGTGATCCGTGTTGAGTCTATGCGGCAGCAACTAAGGCTTTACGATAGAGACAGTTATGAACGGAAATGGATAGGTTGGTGGATGGTGCAAAAAGGTTGAAGAAGCGGGGTAGAGAGTGTAGACTGCCCTGACAATGTATATTATGTCAGAAAATGAAGTTTGACCAAAAGGAGAGTTGGAGTATTTCTAATGGAGTATAAGGTTGGAAAAGCAGGTCGAATTATTGCCGCTCGCCTGTTCGAAGGCGAAGATATCTATGAGTCAATAGAGTCAATAGCTCGTAAGGAGAACATAAAAGCGGCCGCAGTATTAATAACCGGGGGATTCAGAAAGGCTGATGTAGTCGTAGGACCGGAACAGGAAACCCCCAGGATAATCGGTAATTTCAAACCGTTCGCCGGCCCGGGGGAGGTCCTTGGTGTTGGGACGCTCTACTGGGACGATAAGGAGCCTAAACTTCACATCCATACCGCCATAGGAAAAGAAGACCAGGTGATGGTTGGTTGTCCCCGTGGTGGAGCAAGCACATTTCTCATTCTGGAAGTTACGATTATAGAAATCGACGAGTTAGAGGCCAGAAGGAAGCTGGATGAGTCTACCGGATTGAATTTGTTGAAATTTGAATAACATCGAGTACCATAATTTTAAGTTAGGGAAGGAGCTTACTATTGAGAAGCATGTGGAAAGGATTGGGTGGGTGTGGACACGGCCGAGGATGCAAGAAATATTGTCACCGGGTTTATATGATTACATCCGGCCATAACGTATGAAAGGCAGGTGAGCCAGGTGTATAGAATTTCCAGAAGAGAGTTTATTGGAACAACGATTGCAGGCGGTATCGGTGCAGCCGTGCTGGGCGACCTGACGAAAGGTCAGGGTATCGAGAAAACAAAAACCCGTTACATCGCGGCCTATGATACTGAGTCGCCTGGGTGTCTTGCGGCATGCCGTAAGATTGTCGAGGTCCACAAGCGATTTGAGATGCCGGCCACATTCTTCATTGTGGGTAAGGTGCTCGATGCCAATCCGGCCGGGTATCGCAAGCTCTTAGACGACCCACTTTTTGAAATTGCCTCGCACACATATACACATCAGATGCTTCGTGACAACGATTTTTGCGGCCCGGCTGTTTCAATGGAGGAGAGACGAAAGGAAATCTT
>JAOUFU010000537.1 GCA_029858035.1 Phycisphaerae bacterium | reverse complement strand
CTCGCCTCTCACAGGGCGAATTAGCAGTTGCTGCAAGTGGAGGCAGTCTTTCAAAACGTATCTGCCGTTTGATTGGAAAAAGTTCGGAAAGAAATAACCGTTTAGGATATGCACCGCTTGTGATTTCTATTCTGCTGATAGCGGCATTGATGATTCCAACAACATTGGCCTTGACAACTAAGCGTGAGAAAAAAGACTCAAGTTCTATGAATTCTGCGGAAAGCGATTCCATAAAAGCCGTGGATGCTTATACAGTCGCCACAGACCAGATAAATGATTCCGAGGGGTATCCTGTGGCTGACTTGGATGAAACAGACATAAAAGCACAAATACTTTTTGATTGTAAAATCTATGAGGTGCCGGTCGATGTAAAATTTCTCGAAGGCGAACAAAAAGAAGATGAAGCCAGCCAGATGATCTGGCTTGGTAAGGAGTATGCCGATTCCTTAGAAGCGCTCAGCCGGAAAAATAAGAACGTAAAAGTGCTCAGTGCGCCTCAGGTACTAACGCTTGATGGAGAGGAAGGGATTGTATTAATAGGTGCAGATGTACCTTATATAGCGGGCTATGAGAACGGGGAAGATGCGGGTGACGAGGCAAAGCCGATTATTAAGAGGGGATTTGCGGGTTTAGAACTGAAGATAAAGGGAAAAACTAAAGAAAATGGGCTAAGGCTCGATTTGAATACAAACTATGGGCAGTTGAAGCCTGGTTTCGGAGTGTATAAGGATGACCAGGGACGCCAGATTCAGGTTCCTGTCATCGAGAGCAGGAAATGCGCCACGAGTGTTTCTCTTGATTCTGACGAGACTGTCGTCATCGGGGGTTTGAAAAGCCAGGACAATGACAACAACCAATTGCTCCTCGTCATAACACCGTCTATATATCTTCCGGGAAAAGATATAGAAAGCCAGGTTGCTGTCGCAAAAGAAAGGCCTGACGCAAAATCCGTCGAACTTCAACCTATCGAAAGGATCAAGACCGGGCCTCAAACCCAACTCGAACGGAACGACATCAGGGTTCGGTACGAAAAGCAAGAAAAGGATTTGGAGCAACAGACTACGGAATTACAGAAATTGCAAGAGAATATCCAAAAACAGCTTGAGGATTTGGAGAAAAGGAAAGCTGAGTTAGAGAGCCTTAGCGCTGTGTTAGCTTTGACGAAAGAGGCGGAAAGTGGAGCGGAGCCAAGATATCATACGGTGCGTAAAGGCGAAACACTATCCAGCATTTCCAAGAAATATTACGGCTCTGAGAATAAATGGCAAAGGATACTTGATTGTAATCGCGAGTTAATAACGGATGATGGGATTCGGGTTGGACAACGACTTGTCATACCACCTCTTCAGGCTTCGGCGAAAGAGCCGGAAACGGAGCATGAGCGGCTTGCTGCTATGGCCGCTAAATTTGCCGAACGCGGCGACTTTGCCAAGGCCATCGAGCACTTGGAAAATGCGATTGAAATAGCCAAAGCTGAGAAAGACTACGGTATTGGAATCGCAATCGAAAAAGCGGACGGCCTGATAAGAATCAGCCAACTGCTCCCGGATACACCTGCCTCCGGCTCATCTTTTCGTAAGGGGGATATCATCGAGGCGGTCGATGGACTCAGTACTGAAGGTATGTCGCTGAATGAAGTCGCGGCCAGAATTAGGGGCCCAAAAGGGACTAAAGTAACTCTGACCGTTAAAAGCTATAATCAGGATATAACTATGGAGAAAACCTTTACACGTCAGTTGCCGCTTAAAGGTTCGCTGACCTTACAGGAATACTATTGGCGTCTCGACGCGTATGAAGCCGGTAAGACCTTGCCGCAATATCGCGAGATGATAAAAAACTATAAGCCTTTGTCGGAGGGAACTCTCTATATATACGAACTCAAATATGCCAATCCCGAAGAATTGGCTAAAGTATTGAACAGAATCCTCGAACGCCGCTGGAAAGACATAAATGACAAACCAACGCAGGTTGTTAAAATTGTACCGGATCCGGTCCATAAGAAGTTGATCGTTCTCGCAAACCCGGCTGATATCCGGTTGATTGAAGCCTTGATCGCCGAGCTTGATGTCTCCCCACCAAAGGACGGAACCGGCCTCGTAATTACACCTCGCATAGAACCTAAATCTGATTCTTCAGCCGAGGAAACTATCACCCAGGTTATTAAACTAAAATACGCAGATTGTGAAAGCGTAGAACAGATATTGCGGCAGATTCTTTCTGACGAGCACTTCAAAATAGCTACAGACAGGCGAACAAATGTGTTGATTGTGGCCGGTACGAAGTCAGCTATTGAAGAAATAAAGGCCTTGGTTGCTGAGATTGACGTACCGGTCCCTGATAAGAACCTCGAAGTTGGCGAACCAGAGAAGCAGAGGGAAAAGGATTTTTAACGCCGTCAACGTCTGTTTACTGATTTAGACCGTGCACTAAATTTGACTAAAAACAAGAAGAATTCTGTAATCCAGGTCTTCTTTTTATACCACTCAGCTTATCGATATAATTTGCGAGAGAATCCCCTTAGTGTGAGGCCTTAG
This sequence comes from Phycisphaerae bacterium, assembly GCA_029858035.1. GTDB lineage: Bacteria > Planctomycetota > Phycisphaerae > Sedimentisphaerales > Anaerobacaceae > CS2-K091. Next base: position 568 of record JAOUFU010000537.1, on the reverse strand, counting down.
GTGTTTTGTGATATCATTCTCTATGTAAGATTGGATAGCCCCATGCAGCTAAATCACGGGTTATTTTGGGTCATTTTGTGACAAATTTACCTTTTATATGCCATTCTTACCGACATTCTATAATATCTATTTTAATGGGAGCAGCCTCAAGTGAGTTCCAGAGAATCGGGATGAGCTTGGGGATGGCTCAGAGTCGAAAAGGCCGAATTTTACAAAAAAATTACAATTGTTTGTCAACCGATAGGCTAAAATGGCTGTCTATACCGGTAGATGGAGTATATGGCCTCGATGGTGAAAACGGACAAAAGCTTAATCGACGCCCATCTTAAGGGCGATACGAATGCGTTCGGCGAGCTTGTACGCCGACATGGAGACAGTTTGTTGGGATATTTGACGCGGATGACAGGCAGTGTAGAACAGGCAGAGGATTTGTTTCAGGAGACCTTCAAACGCGTTCATGAAAAGGCCGACACGTTTCGAGGAAGTAGAATTAAAAGCTGGCTGTTTGCAATCGCGACGAATGTGGCTATCGACGGTATGCGGAAAAGCAGGCGGCTGCAGGTCGTAT